>JAUHYE010000002.1 GCA_030426395.1 Phycisphaerae bacterium | reverse complement strand
ACAGGATGGGGCAGCGCCAGCGGGCGCCTGGCCGCCGACACCGAGAGCAACACCGTCAAGCTCGATCGCACCGTGGAGCTCGTCTCTGGCCGTCAGTACGTCGTCCAGGTCAACCACTCCGACAACTCGGTGGAAATCAGGCAGGTCGTCAGCCCGCCAGGCGTCTATCCCCGCGGCCAGGCCATCCAGATCGCCAGCGCCTTCGCAACCGACGCCCTGGCGGGCGAGGAATACCAGCTCGGCGAGAGCGGGCTCCAGGTGAAGCCCTTCACGTGCACCAAGGTGCAGCCCGTCGAGTTCAATGGCGCCCTGGCGTGGCAGATCGCCGGGCTCGAGTACGACGAGGACGTCTACAACGAGGTCGTGGGCGACGTCGTCCTGCCGCCCTACTCGACCCTGGACGACAAGCTGCGCACGCCCGGGCCAGTTCTGGACCTCAGGGCTGCCGAGAAGGTCATCAACGACATCAGCGCCATCGAGCTCTCCTGGAGGCAGAAGCCCGAGGACCAGCTCATCACGGCCAGCTTCCGAATCTACCGCAGGCGCGTGGGCACCACGACCTGGGTGCTGATCCCAGACCCCAAGGTGAGCCGGCGCGGCTCGATCATCGAAATCGACGACCGAGACGTGGCGTACGACTTTGCGGTGGTGGCGGTCAGCTACCAGGGCCGCTTCCTGAACCCAGCCGATCCGAGCGTGCCCAAGACTGGCATCGCCTTCGGCCTGGGCGAGCCGCCCCCTCCCCCGCCCGACACCGTCACGGCCACCCAGGACGCCGGATCGACCTACGACCTGTCCTGGGACGCAGTCGAGGGCGCCATCGGCTACCAGGTGCTCTATGGCGGCCCATACGCCGGCACGACGCTGCCAAACGACGGCGCCGAAGACGCGTACGTCCTGGCGCGCACCACCGACCCGGAGCTCACCGGCCTGGTCGTCCCCCCTGACATCGACCACCGCTGGTGGGTCCGCAGCGTGGGCCCGAGCGGCCGCCTGTCCTGGACGGCTACGGATGAGACGCTGAACCACTCGAACCTGCCCGCCGGGAAGAGCGTGCGCGGCACGTACGACCCCGACCTGTCCAGCGTGGGCACGCTCACCAATCTCACCTGGAACGGCACGACCTCACGCCTCGAGCTGACCGATCCCGATTCCGATGGTGTGTGGGAGAGCCCCGAGGTCGTCGTGGGCGCTGGCGCCCTCACGACGTTCATGCACCGCATCCTCACCGGCAACGACACCGACGACCCCACTCTCGCCGAGTACCCAGAGAAGATCCCCAGCATCGAGGCCGACCAGTGGGGCATCGTGGGCGACGACCCCGACCGCGTCGTGGGCATGCTGATGCCGCCGTACCCCGACGCACGCATCGGCTACAAGATCGAGATTCGGACGGCCGCCAATGCCACCTATGGACCATGGACCGAGATACCGCCGTTCTCGACGTATGACGGCGTGGTCGGGAAGTTCCAGTTCCGCGTCACCATCCAACGCCAGAGCGCCCCGTACCGGCCCGCGCTCGTTGCATTCCACAGCACGTACGTCAGCTAGGAGCAGCCATGGCCGATCCGCGCGAAGTCACCGCGTCCGAAGTTCTCGCCCGCATC
Organism: Phycisphaerae bacterium; assembly: GCA_030426395.1. Classification (GTDB taxonomy): domain Bacteria; phylum Planctomycetota; class Phycisphaerae; order Phycisphaerales; family UBA1924; genus JAHCJI01. The sequence continues at coordinate 86,146 of JAUHYE010000002.1, read as the reverse complement.
GTCGCACAGCTCGATCGGTCTGGTATCGACGGTCGAACCGTGCAGCTCGTATTGCAAGCCTTCGACCAGGCTGGGTACGAGATGCGCGAGAAGGGCGCAAGAGATCCCGTGCCACTCGCAGAGCAGACCGAGATTGTCCGCCGCCAGATCGGTGACACCGAAGACTGGCTGTTGGAGGTCGACTTGGGCGAACGTGGCAGCCTCGTGTGCGTCGAGAGCCTGTTTGGAGGCAAGCCAGTGCGTTCGGCCTGGACGGCATTGCCGACGGCGCCGGCGTGACGCTGGATGGCCACGCCGTAGAAGGCTTGGTTTACCAGCACTGATTCAGTGCGCAAATCCCTGCGATACCGAAGGTTACGGGCTCGTCCGAACCGTTCGGCGGTTCCGAAGGGTTGGAAGCTCAGGAACCCGCCCGGGCCTCGGAGTTGACGTCCCAGAGCTGCTCCTCATGGTGCTCCGGGCCCGGGGCGGGTGTAACGCTCGAGTGGGTCAGCGCAGACCAAGGCTCGCCGCGAGCTGGTCGCGGGCGCCTGGGTGCCGTCGGCAGGCGTCGGCCAGCGCCCCGATGAGGTCGCTGCTGATGCGTTGTGAATCGGCCTTGGTCGCGCCGCCGTTGAGATGGAAGGTTGGGCTGTAGTTGAACGTAAAGCCGCCGCCGCCTTCGCCGCGGTTCATGGCGTGCAGGCGCTCGGTGCCCGCCGCACGAACGCCTCGACGGCTCATCACGAACTCGCCGGGCGCCAGCAGCGCTGGCACCATGTCGCGGTTGATGTTCGGGCCGGGCACCATGCCGCCGCCGGCGAAGCGTCGGACGTGGCCACCTGGCCGGATGAGGCCGCCCGAACGCGCGAACGCAGTGGTGAAGCCGGTGCCGACAGACTGGAAGCCACCAGCGGGCGTGCCGGATAGCTCTGCCGCGGGGATGGTCTTCGGCGCGAAGATCCCGCTGAGAGCGTTCAGCACAGCCATCCGGATCGTGAGCTGGGCAATGTCATTGAGAATGCCCTGGGTCATGTTCCGGAAGGCTTCTTTGGCCTTCGCTGTGCCCGTAGCGAACGCGGTAAGACCGGCCGTGATTTGGTTCCCGAGACTTGCGTAGACGTCACGTCCGAGCTGCTGGAACTGGAGCGCGAGGGGCTCGATGCTCTTCGCCGTGTTCTGGATCCCCAGCCAGATATTCGGCCAAATGTCGGCGAACTTGAACTTCACCTTTTCGGCCTCGTCGCCTGCGCCCTTGGTCTCGACGCCGAGCAGGCGCATCGCGTCGGCAACGCTGCGCACCAACTCGCCCGTCTTGTCGAACTGAGGGGCCAACTCGAGCAGACGCATTCGCATCCGGACAATCTCGTCGTTGACCGCCGGCATGACCTCGGAGACGCGTGCGGCCACCGTGCCGGCTACGTCGCCAATGGTGGCCCCCGAACTCATGGCTTCACGGGTCAACTCGATGGCTGCCTTGCGGGCCTCTGCAACCGCAAGCGAGAACACCGGATTAATCACCACATTGCGAGCCTTGCCGAGCTTGTTCAGATTGTCGTCGAGTGCGATGATGGCACCGCTGAATCCCACGGTCAGCTCTCGCCCCAGGTCGGTCTTGATGAACTCGCCCATGCCGTCGATGGCTGACTTCGTGGCTGCAAACATTGCCGCAGAGTCGATCAGTACCCGTCCCATGTCCATGATGTTGTCGAACACCTGGAGCAGCGCGACCTTAGCTTGGGCGGCCAACTGGCCATCTCCGAAGGCCGCTCGCACTGTCAGCAAAAGGTCTCCCACCATCTTGCCGAACCGTGCGGTCTGCTCGGCGGCCTTGTTGATGACGATGGTGAGCCCCGGGCCGATGGCCTCGAGCACCGACGCGCGAAAGAACGTCCACGCCCGGGCCTGGTTGGTCAGAGCGTCTTGGAAAGCCTCGGCCACGGCCGTCTGGCTCTCGGTGACGCGACCATACTTGTCCGCATCGCGTTGCAGGTTGGCCAGGTCGTTGCCGATGTTCTTGAACTGGGCCCCGGTCCGCCCGAAGATGTCGTAGAGCTTCTGGGTCTTAACGGCCTCATCCTGGATCTTGCCGATCGGAACGAGGATGGCTTCGAGCAGCTCGGTGCCCTGCTTCACACGGCCGTTTGCGTCGGTGAGCTGGACGTCGAGGTCTTTGAAGGCCCGGGCGGCTGCGCCACCCTCGCCCCGGACGAACTGCGCCGTGGCACGTTGGGCAGTGATGATGGCCTTCGAGAGCTGGCCCACTGCAATACCAGATCGCTCGGCCGCGAACTCGAGCCGGGAGTATTCCTCCACGGCAATACCCAACGATCGGGCGGATTTGGCCGTCTGGTCGAGCGCTGAAGCCACGCCGGTAATGGACCGGATCAGAGCGCGGGCCGCGAAGGCGACGGCCAGCCCAGCCAGCAGGTTGCGCACGTTCAGCAGGCTCTTGGCGAGCCCGCCCATGCTTCGGAGCACGCGCGCGCTCGTGTCGATCGCCTTCCGCCCGAGCTGGCCGATGGAGGCCATGGTCCGGCGCACGGGGGCGCTGATCTGATCGATCGCCTTGATCGTGATAACGAGAGCTTTGCTGGCCATCCTTGCCGCCTTCCCCGGGCGCCGCCCGTTGCGCCGGCGTCCCTGCCGGCTGCCGAACGGTATGGGCGTGGCATGGGGCTACGTGCCCTCAAGCTGTCGCCAGCCCTCACCGAATGCTTGAGCTTCGGCCGGTGTGGACCAGAACCACTGTCCGGTGGTAATCTGAGCGCCGATCCGGCGGGCACGGTCGAAGCCGGCAGGCTCAAGCTCCCTGGCAACGAACACGATGGCTTTCACGCCAGGCCCCATCTCGAAGGGCAAGCGGCCATGCCCCGGGCCGTAGGCCAATTTCGCCACTAGTGGCGTCTTGTCGCGGTGCGCGAGCACGCCAACGTGTTCCACCTGGAGGCTCACGTGGCCCACATTCACCAGCTCCAGTGCCATCATCCGCTCGTTGGCCTTCCGCGGAGGTCCGTGGTGCGTGGTGCTGTACCCGCTCTCGAATGTCCGCGTGCAGCCCAGCAGAGGCGACACCTTCAGGGCTGGCTCGCCGCGGGCTTTGGACATGCGATGGGCGAGGATGGCAACCCAGAGGCTCCCGCCGGAAATCAGAATGGCGACGATGGACAGGATGATCGCGAGCACGTCGGCACGCTAGCGCCCGCGGGCATCGAGGACGCTGGCTCGCCCACCCAGGGGGGAGGGGGGTAGGTACTACTGAACCCCCACCCCCTGTTATCAGGTCGCGAGGCGACGTGCGCACACGCGCCAGGGTTTCGCGTTTTGTGGATTCGCGTTTCGCGTTTTGACCCCATGACCCAAAGGGTACAAAGGCCAGTTTTCCCCAGGGATTGGTGCCAATTCGGTCTGCTGGCGCTGAATGCGAAAACGCGAATCCGGGCCTGGGAGGTCGCCGAAGATTCGCGTTTCGCGTTTGAGTGGGCTGGCGGGGTCTACACGGCCGTCCTGAGCCCAGGTTCATCGCGGCCGGGCCTGGCCCGCTGGGGTTGCTCCACCAGCTCCACGAGAATCGCCACCTGACGACCCCTCCGGGCCCTTGCCAGACCGCCGGCCAGCTCGCCGATGATCCGCTCGAGGTCGGCAACCGCCCGCTGGCGTTGCTCCGGGCTCATGAGGTCGTCGCGCCGGTCGATGTCGAAGGCGATGTCCTCACGGGCTCCGCCCAGGTCCAGCAGCGTGTGGAGCGCATCTTCCACCGCGTAGCAAAGCGGTTCGCCGGAGAAGGAGGTACGAGGGCCCTGGGAGTCGCCAGGCTCGCCGGCGCCACTGTGGATGGGCGTGGGCCGGTCGTCGCCGGTGGAGGGGCCTGGGCGGTTGCCAGCGTCGCGGCCGGGGTGGAGCTTTGCGGGCTTCGTGGCGGTGTTCGTGTTCGGCATGGGTCGATCCTCGCGGGCTTGGTCCGGTCAGCCACGGCGGCCCGCTGGCGCCTTGGCGTCCACGATGGCCGGGGAACGCCCCCGGCCCCTCCGGGTCAGTGACGGGCCAGATTGAGCGCCGGCGGGGTGGCGCCGTGCGTCCATCCGCCCTCGGGCTCGATCGCGTCGTGTGGCTCGGCATTGGGGTCTGTGGGGCGGCACACCCGCCGGGGCTTCACTCGCCCTGCGGCTCGGTCCGCCTCGCTGAGCTGCTCCACAACCACCACCGTCTGTCCCTGGGCGGTCAGTAGGCGGAGAAGCTCGTCGAGGCGTTCCCCGGGGCACAATGCCCGCCACGGATCGCCGTCGCCCAGCAGCTCGAGGCCGGCCAGGTCGGCCGCGTTGATGGCGTCGAGGCCCAGGGCCTCATACCGCCCGTCTGGCGTCTCGAAGAGGGCCGCGTCGGCGGTCCCGTGCTGGCCCAGGTCCTTGGCCTCACGGAGTCGGGCAACCCACGGGGATGGGCTGTCGGCGGGTTCGGCGTCCGATCGGTTTGCATTCTCGTGCCAGTGGAGCAGGCGGAGGATCATCCGCCGGCGCGTGTCGCTCAGGTGGTCCCAGGCGTCGACAACCCGGGCCAGGTCTGGGTCGAGTGTGCGCTCTGGTGTGCGCTGGCGAGGGTCAGGGGCGGTTTCGCTCGGGAAAACCGGCGAAGGTTCGGTTCCCTCCTCGCCCATTCGCGGCCCCATCGCGGGTCGGCCGCAAACCAAGCGAATACCGAAGAAGTGCGTTATCCGGACCGTTGTGGCGATCCAGGTGGCGGTTGTGGCCAAAACCGTGTGATTTTGGCTTGTGATTTCGCGTGTTTTCCGCCATTCTATATGAACTCCCGAGCCCGGTTACGCACTGCCCTTCGGCGTCGTATTGGTTCGCGGACGGTGCTGGATCGCCCGGCGCCGCCATGCTTGCCCGGGGGATGTGTTTCGGGCGACCCCAAAGCTCCAAATCAGGAAGAGGACGACACATGCAGCGTGGTACTACTCGATGGACGGTCGTGGCCGCTTCGGCGGCGGTGTTGCTGGCCAGCAGCGGGCTGGCGCTGGCATCGCAATCGTTGGCCAAGCCGACCCAGACCCAGACGGTGCGTGTGGGTGACGGATATGTGCGGACGTGGATCCAGGCCGGCAAGCCCATGGTGGCGATCAGCCTGGACGGCGTGTCCGAGCAGCGCGTGGTCGAGCAGCGCGGCACCGTGCTGCTGCGCTATGCCGAGTTCGATCCGGCCGGGGTGATCCCAGCCGTTCCCGAGAACCTGCAAGCCGTCGATGGCAACCAGGCCTTCATCGTGCAGTACATCAGCCAGCCGCTGGAGGCCTACGGCGACGCGATCGCCCAACTCGGCGGCACGGTCGAGCGATTCATGCCCGACCAGGCGCAGATCGTGACGATCGATCCGAGCCGGATCAACGACGTTCGCGCCCTGCCGTTTGTTCGTTGGGTTGGCGCGTACCACCCCGCATACAAGCTCAACGATCCCGAACTGCAGCGCCTGACGATCGGTTCGGATTCGCCCGTGTACCAGCGCTACTCGATCCAGACGCTGCGTCGCGGCAACGGGTCGCTGAACGGCCTGTCGCAGATGGTCCACGAGATGGGCGCCCGCGTCGACCTCGAGTCGCACCCGGTCGGTCGCCTCGAGGCGTGGCTGACCGATGAGCAGGTGCTCAAGGTTGCCCAACGCAGCGACGTGTTGTTCATGGACTTCCGCGGCGAGCCCGAGAAGGACGTCGATATCGCCCGCATGATCGGCGGCGCCGACTATGTCGAGAGCGTGGCGGGTTTCTCCGGCGAGGGCGTGCGATTCGAGGACATGGACAGCGGCTTCTACCTGGCTCACCAGGAGTTCGTTGGTACCGATGTGCTCGAGCACGGCTCCATCAGCTCGTCTTCGCACGGTACCTCGACCTTCAGCATCGTGTACGCCCAGGGTGTGAACCCCATGGCTCGCGGCTTCATCCCCGATGCCGAGCAGGCGATCGTGGCGCAGTACACGACGCTTGGCGATCGTTACGAGCACACGCAGCGTCTCGTTGATCCGACGGGTGACTACCGCGCCGTGTTCCAGACCAACAGCTGGGGCGGCCCGCGTACGACGGCGTACGAGACGATCTCGGCCGAGATGGACGACATCCTGTTCGACATGAACATCACGATCACCCAGAGCCAGTCGAACTCGGGCAGCACGCCCAGTCGCCCCCAGGCCTGGGCGAAGAACATCGTCTCGGTCGGCGGCTTCAACCACTTCAACACGCTCGATCGCTCGGACGACCGCCACGGCGGCTCGACGGGCAGCACGGGTCCGGCCGCCGATGGTCGCATCAAGCCCGACCTGAGCCACTTCTATGACTCGACGATCGCGGCGACGACCGGCGGCCCGAGCTCGTACACGCAGTTCGGTGGCACTTCGGGCGCCACGCCCATCACCGCGGGCCACGTCGGCCTGCTGTACCAGATGTGGAACGAGGGCGTCTTCGGCCCGGTCAAGGTTCCCGGCGGCACGGTCTTCGAGAACCGCCCGATGAACTCGACCATCAAGGCGATGATGGTCAACACCGGGTGGAAGTACGACTTCGTCGGCGCTTCGGCCGACATGCGTCGCGTGCGTCAGGGCTGGGGTACCGCCGACGTGGGCAGGCTCTACGACGAGCGCGAGCGTTTCTTCATCGTCGACGGCACCGACGTGCTGACCCCCCTGGCCTCCAACAGCTACCCGCTGAAGGTTGCCAGCGACGAGCCGGATCTTCGCGTCACGATGATCTACAACGATCCCAGCGGCACGACCTCGGCCACCAAGCACCGCATCAACGACCTGACGCTGCGCGTCACCTCGCCAAGCGGCCAGGTCTACTGGGGCAACAACGGCCTGAGCGACGGCAACGAGTCGGTCGCCGGCGGTTCGGCCAACGATCTCGACACCGTTGAGAACGTGTTCGTCACCTCGCCCGAGGGCGGCGTGTGGACCGTCGAGGTGATCGCCGACGAGATCAACCAGGACGGCCATGTGGCCACTCCGGAACTCGACGCGTCGTATTCGCTGGTGGTCGCCGGTGTGACCCCGGCCATCGGCCTGTCACTGGTTTCGGACGTTCCCGAGATCGTCCTGCCCGGCACGGTGCTGAACATCCAGGCCGAGGTCATCGAGGGCGACGAGATGCTCGATGGCACGCCGCAGATCTTCTACGATATGACCGGTTCGGGCTTCACCCAGGCCGACATGATCCAGGTCGGTGACCTGTGGGAGTTCGAGCTTCCCGCGATCGCCTGTGGCACCAGCCCGGCGTTCTACATGGAAGTCACCGGCGATGGCGGCACGACCGTGACGCTGCCGGCCCTGGGTGCCGATGGTCCCTACGACGTCGATCGCGTTGGTGAGGATCTCAACTACGGCGAGTTCGACTTCGAGACCGCCACCGGTTGGAACGTCACCGGCACCGTGATCAACGGCCCGTGGGAACTCGGCATCCCCGATGGCTTCCGCGGTGCGCCCGATGGCGACTTCGATGGTTCGGGCCAGGCCTACGTCACCGGCGCCGCTCGCGGCGACGACATCGACGGCGGCCCGACTGTCCTGACCTCGCCGATGTTCCAACTCGCTGGTGCTCCCGACGACGTCGAGCTGCGCTACGCCCGGTGGTTCTACAACGACGACCAGCGCGCCGGCTTGGCCGACAATGACCGCCTTCTGGTGGAGATCACAGACGGCTCGGGCTGGGTCACGCTGGAATCCGTCGACCACGACATGGGTGGCGAAGAGTGGGCCGAGATGGTCGTTGCCGTCTCGGACCATGTCGACCTCACCAACCAGGTGCAGTTGCGCTTCTCCACCGCTGACAGCCCGAATGACTCGGCCAGCGAGGCCGCGGTCGACGCGATCAGCGTTCTGGGCTTCCGCTGCGGTGACAGCTGCCGTGCGGACATCGACGGCGATGGCGATCTGACGCTGTTCGACTTCCTGGCGTTCCAGAATGCCTTCGATGCTGGCGACTTGGCCGCCGACTTCGATGGCGACGGTGAGTTGACGCTGTTCGACTTCCTGGCGTTCCAAAACGAGTTCGACGCCGGCTGCCCATAAGCCGTGATCCGATCCTGTCAGGCGTAGGCTCGTTCCCAGCCTTCGCTTGATGACGCAAGGAGCCGCCTGAGGAGGGCGGCTCCTTTCTTTTGTTTCCCGGTTCGATTCATGTCGTGACGGGTATCGGCGAGCCCTGAGTTATCGGGGCCGACCGCTACGGTGGGACGGCTTGCCCTGCCAGTTTCGCGAGAATCGGGTTCTGCGGACAACGGAAACGCAGCCGCGCTTGCGTGGTCGGCGTACCGGGGTCAGTATTCGCCCGTAACGCGCTGTTCGGGCGTTGGCTATATCGGAATGTCCCGTCTACGCCCGCTGCCTCGGCGTTGGCGGTCGGGTCTACCGCGTGCGGCGTTCGGGCAGGGGGCCGATCCTCCGGCCATGAGGTCCGGCGGTGTTTCATTGTTACGTTGAGAACAGGGGAGATCCCACATGCGAGGAAACAAGAACAACGCCGTGCTGTTGCGTGCGGCGGCGGGCCTGACCGTTGGGCTGATGGGCGTGGCCTTGGCACCGGCGATGGCCGACGGGGTGGTCATCGGCCAGACACTGGCCGAGGCGTACCCCGGCGTGAAGACGCTGGAGCACGAGACGGGCCGTGTCGAGATGTTCTACGGCGTTCCGATGACCACGGGTGCGACCGCCGAGCAGGCTGCGATGGACTTTCTGGCCCAGCACGGTGACGAGTTCGGCGTGGGCGAACTCAACCTGAATCTGGCCCATAAGACCGAGGTGCGTGACGGCAAGTTCACCGCGTTCCTGTTCGACCAGACCATTGACGGCCTGCCCGTGCACCTGGGCATCGGTCGCATCCTGGTACTCGATCGTGGCACCGACCACACGGTGGTGTACGCCGCCGGCAAGCTCGCGCAGAACGCCGCAGGCGACCTGCGTGACTCGGTCTTCATCGGTGGCGATCAAGCTCTGGCAATGGTTCGCGGCGACGTGCGGTTCGCCGAGTTCGCGAACTTCGGCCAGCCCGAGCTGGTTGCGTTCTTCAACGGTGGTGATGGCGCCGAGTCGGCGGTCACCCGCCCGGCGTGGCGCATCACGACCGCGCATGCCGGCTATCCAACGGTGGCCCAGGCGTACGAGGTGTTCATCGACGCCGAGACCGGTGAGCAGTTGCTCGCGCAGTCGACCGTGCACCAGGTGGATGTCGAGGGCACGGTGAGTGGTATGGCCACGCCAGGCATCTTGCCCGATGGCGCTGGCAACCCGCCTGTGTCGCAGCGGCTGCCGCTGCTGCAGGTGGTGTTGTCGGGTGGCGCCGACGCGCTGAGCGATTTCAACGGCGACTTCGTGATCCCGCACTCGGGCACATCGCCGGTGACGGTGCAGGGGAATCTGTCGGGTCCGTGGGTCGACGTGAGCGACGACGCCGGTCCGGATCTCTCGGCCAGCGTCGGTGCCACACCCCCCGGTCCGGCAGACTTGCTCTTCAACCCGAGCCCGAGCCAGTTCACGACGGCCCAGGTCAACGCGTTCCTGCACACGAACAACACGTACGATTTCATCAAATCACGTGCTCCTGGATTCACCGGGCTCGATCGCCAGACCGACGCGAACGTGAACCTGAACGACACGTGCAACGCGTTCTTCAGTTCGTTCGACCTGTCGATCAACTTCTATCGCACGGGCGGCGGCTGCGCCAACACGGCGTTCTCGTCGGTCGTGGCGCACGAATACGGCCACTTCATCGTCAACCGCCTGGGACTTAGCCAGGGGGCGTTTGGTGAGGGCTTCGGCGATAGCGTTGCCATCAACCTCTATGACGTGGGCATCATGGGCGAGGGCTTCTTCATCGGCGGCGGCGCCGTGCGCAACCCCGAGGCCGCCCGACAGCAGTACCCCTGCGGCTCGGCCATCCATACCTGCGGCCAGGTGCTCGGCGGCTCGTGGCGCTGGATGCGTCTGAATATGACCAGCACGCTTGGCTCTGGCCCGGCCCTCGAACGCTGCCAGGACAATTTCGTTGCGTGGTCGATGATTACCTCCGGCGGTCGGGGCAGTGATTCGGCGGGTCCGTGGACCGCGATCGAGGTGCTGACCGTGGACGATGACGATGGCGTCCTGGGCAATGGCACTCCCAACTACGACGAGATCTGCATGGCCTTCGATCGCCACGGTATCGAGTGCCCCGAGCTCGACCTGTTGGCCATCCAGGTGGTCGATGCGCCCGACACGTTGCAGGTTGGCCAGAGCGGTGAGGTTCGCATCACCATCGACGACGTCACCGCGTCGCTCGTGCCCGGCACGGTCGAGATGGGGCTGACCGTCGATGGTTCGACCCAGATGATCGACTTCGCGCCCGATGGCGATGGTTTTGTTGCCACCATTCCGGGCCAGTCCGAGTCGGCCGACGTCTCGTACTTCATTACGGCCATGGCCGACACCGGCGACACCGTGCGTCTTCCCTCGGCTGGCGCCTTCGAGGTTCCCATTGGCAACTTCCTGGCGTTCTTCGACTTCGAGACGGCCGACGGCTGGACGGTCGAGAATACTGACGTGGATGATGGTGCATGGGAGCGTGGCGTGCCGGTCGGTGGCGGCGATCGTCAGGATCCGCCCACCGACTTCGACGGCTCGGGTCAGGCTTGGCTGACCGCCAACCGCGCTGGCAACTCCGACCTGGACGGGGGGCCAACCATCTTGGTCAGCCCCGTGTTCGACCTGACCGGTGTCACCAACCCCGAAGTGTCATATGCCCGATGGTTCGAGAGCATCAACGGCGTGACCGACGAGTTCAGCATCCAGGTTTCCGACAACGGCGGACTTTCGTGGACCGTGGTCGAATCGGTGCCCCATACTCCGTCGGGTTGGGTGGTCAACACATTCGACCCGACTGACTTCGTCGATATCACCGACGAGTTCCGCGTGCGCTTCGTGGCGGTTGACAACCCCAACGATTCGGTGACCGAGGCAGGCATCGATCGCTTCCGTATCACGTTCGAGGGCGGCGTTTCCTGCCGGGCCGACTTCGACGGAGACGGTGAGCTCAGCATCTTCGACTTCCTGGGCTTCCAGAACGCGTTCGACGCGGGCGACCTGGCCGCCGACTTCGACGGCGACGGCTCGCTGAGCATCTTCGACTTCCTGGCGTTCCAGAACGAGTTCGACGCCGGCTGCCCGTAAGCCGCACGCCGATCTGTGGGGCTGCTCGAAAGCCCCGACGACCCATGCCGATCCAAGCCCGCCGTCACCTGCGGGCCACAGGGCCCTTCCGCTCAGCCGGAGGGCCCTTTTTGGTGGCATTTGGCCGCAAGCGGCGAGCCGCCCGGGCGTGGCTGGGGGCATACCATGCGGGCCCACCGAGGCTGTCCCCCAGGCGGCCGGTTTCGAGAGCGGTGGTTCGGCCGATGTGCGGACATTCCGGGGTGTGGCGCAGCTTGGTTAGCGCGTTTGACTGGGGGTCAAAAGGTCGCAGGTTCGAATCCTGTCACCCCGACTTTTCGAGAGATCAAGCCCTTCGGCGAGCACGTCGAAGGGCTTTCTCATTGTGGGTACAAGAGTTGCGCCGTCCAGGCGACAGTTCAAACAGACGATTTCGAGCAATCGTCGCTTGGTGGCGTAATCCGCCCCAACCCACTTGTCTTGAAGGGTTTGCGAGAGTTCAAACGCTTTGCTCGCCAGGTCGGCGGTTTCGTCGTGCGAGCGGTCGGCAACGTCCAGTTGCAGCTTGATCGAGGCGAGGCGTTCGCGGAGTTCTGTGTGCTTGCGGGCGAACGTGTCCTGATCGACTTCCTCGGCGAGCCGGAGGTTGAGAAGGCGGTCCTGCTGCTCGACGAGCAACGAGGACAGGCGCTGCAGTTCTGAGCGCTGCGCTCGGGCCTCGGCCTGCTCGTCGCGAGTCTGGGACGCCAAGACAACCCGGAACCACTCGCGAACCGATTCGTCCTTCAGGCGGATGGAGTCGAAGATCGCCATGAGCTGGCGGTTGAGTTCTTTCTCTGGCAGGCGAACCCGCGGGTGCCCCTCGGCCGTGTACCGGCTGCACCGGTAGTAGACGTAACGGCGCTCGCCGGACTTGGTCTTCTTCGTGATCTGCTCGCCCGTGACGATCTTGCCGCAGTGGCCGCACGTCATGAACCCGCCCGCGAAGGTCATCTCGTGTGCGTGGTAGACCGTGCCTCCGAGCAGTGCCTGGACACGGTCCCAGGTTGCCCGGTCTACGAGCGGCTCCTGCTTGCCGGGATACCAGTTGCCCTTGAACGGGACCTCGCCCAGATACGAACGGTCCAAGAGAATGTGGTGCAGCTTGCTCCGCGTGAATCGCGGGGCTTCGGGTCGGTACACGACGTTCTCTGCATGGAGGCGATCGCGGAGCGCATCGATGGTCAGGGGCTCGTAGGCGTACAGCTTGAAGATCCGCTTGATGGTCGCCGCAGCGGCGGAGTCGGTTACGGTGACACAGCGTCCGTCCTTGCGGACGTTCTTGTACCCGTAGGGCGCTTTGCCGACGAACCAGCCCTCCTGAACGCGACGGGCCAGGCCCTCCTTGACATCGAGCGACTGCTGCTCGGTGTAGAAGCTCGCCATATTGGCGAGCGTCCGTCGCATCATGCGACCGGCGGGGTTCGAGTCCGTCGGCTGCGAGACGGAGATGAACGGGAGCCCGTACTCACTTTCCAGGCGTTCGAGTTCAACGTAATCGAACAGATTACGCGCCGCGCGGTCTACCTTGTAGAACAGCAGCCCGTCGAGTTCGACGGCATACTTCTTTGCATATGCGATCAGTTCGCGGAACGCTTTGCGTTCGTCGGTCTTGCTCGCGGTCTCAGCGATGCTAAAGAACTGCACGATCTCGCCGCCGGTTGATTCGGCGTACCGCTTGAGTGCGTCTTCCTGAACCGCGAGCGAGAATCCTTCCCGCTCCTGCTCCCGGCTGCTGACCCGGGCCAACGCAACGTACCGTTTCATGGTTCACCTCCGTGTCAGCGTGTCGAGCAGGCCGCTCGCATTCCGGAGGATTGTAATCGCATCTTCAGGCGTAAGAGGCGTGTCGTAGTACGGTTGCCAGACTTTCTGCGTCAGCTCCACGAGTTCGGGCGTGATCCAGGCGGGCGTGCCAGATGGCAGCGCCTCGGCCGGTGCGGTTGCGCACCGCCTTTCACTGGATTGAACGCCCTCTTCCTGCACAACAGCGGTCTCCGTCGGCCGTGAATCACGACGCCTGGGGCTGAGGCACCCGCTCGCGCAGGCGCTGATAGGCGCCGGTGATCTGTGTGAAGTGACGCTCGGCGAGCTTCACTACATCCGGTTCGACGCCGACAAGCCGATCCGGGTGATACTTGCGGCAGGCCGACCTGTACGCGCTCTGGAGCTGCTCCCAAGAGAAACTGCTTGTCAGGCCGAGCAGCGTGAGATCGTTGTCGTGTGAAGTATCGCGGCGTGGAGATGGAGGCGGCTCGCTACGGGGTGTCTCCATGCCCCGGTTGAGGAACTCGACTGCGCCGTCAAGCTCCATCTCTGCATGTTCAGCGAAGAAGTCCGCAATCGACACGTCGAACTTTGTGCTCGGCCATCCCGACAAGGACATGCTGACCACCGCGACGCCTTTGTGCTTCGAGAATCCAACGCCCAGAAGGACAGGAATCTCTGCCCATTGCACATCCCGTTGGCAAGGCAGGCGCGAGATACTCAAGTCCCCCCGCCGGTAAAACTGCACGCCCCCTCGCCTGTTATGCAGGCTGAACCCGCGGACGAGCAGGTAGTCACCGATCGAAGTGCGGACCGACGGCAGCGGGCGCTTCACGGTGATGGAGCCGGTCCAGCGCAGTTCAGTCGTTTTGCCGGCCCTCTTCTTGCGATCCTGGTCCTGCATGTGTTTGCAGGCGGCGCGGAGTGCCACTCCGGCAACGATGAATGGGAGATGGTACATGGGATGCTCCTTGTGGCATTTGCGAGTGAGTCAGTCGCGGTCAATCTCTGGTTCGGGTGAAATGTCCGGCTCGGGTGATTCGCGCTCCTGCGCTTGTTCCAGGTGCGTTTGGAGTTGTGACGGCTCGGCGTTGTCCTTGGCCGGTGTTGTCTGGTTGTCGGCGCGGAGACCGTCAGCGACCTGTCCGGGGGTGCGCGTGCCGATCATGCCGTACTCGGGGTGCTGGGCGGCTGTGCCACCGGGATAGAGAGCGGCACCAAGCTCGTGAAGTCCTTGGCGAAAGTAGGCGTCGAGCACTTCCTTGCTGCGGCTGAGGTTCTCTCGTGGGTTCATGGGGATCTCCTTGTGTGGCGAATGAATCTGACTGCTGGACGGGTGCGCTAACGGTCCTGCAGATCGCGGAATCTCGCGGCCTGGTCCTGCTGCTCAAGCCAGGCGTCGTGCATGGATAGAGTCCGGTTCCGTTGCACGCTCTCGATCACGCCCGCAACCACTCCGAGCGAGATGCCGGAGACAATGAGGTAGCTGCCAAGCGGTGCGCTGAGCGGGAGCAGGCAGAGCCCGATGAGCATGACGAGCGCGGGCTCTGTGTTTGCCTTGAGCTTGTGCTCATGGGTGTTCTTGAAAATGCGAGCTAAGCGAGGCCATCCGTTGTATCTCGTATGAACCAGGTCGCCTCTGGCGACCATGGCGATGCTTTCGATCCGGGCGCGGAGCTGCATCACGATGAGGAGAACCCAGAAGATGAAGATGGGTGTGAAGTCTTCCTCCGGCCAGAACAGCATCCACATGGGGACGGAGAGGAATCCCAGGAACGCGGGCACACCGAAGTAGCGCCTGCCGAACCGGGTTCGGAGGAAGACCTCGACCGGCGCGGCTATGACCTGCGCTGCGAGGACGAGAATCGACGCGGCCTGTTGGGCGTCCTCGATCGGTGTCCAGCCCTTTGGATCGGGTTGCTCACGCACGGCGAGGCTCCTGTGGGATGCGGGCCTTGAGCCAGGTCCGGCCGTTCGGGAAACACCTGCCGCCTTGGTAGACGACGGCCTCTGTGACGCAATGCGGAAGCCCCCCCTTGGCGAGGCTGTTCAGGTCAGAAGCCTGTAGCTCGTAGTCCCAGGTTTCGCTGAATCCCGATGACGCCCCCTGATCATTTCCGAAGATCGGGGCGAGCCAGTTCTCATCGCGGCTCTGGTTGCCGTTCATCATCACTTGCCTTGAACGACCGATGAGCTGCTGCATGTACTCAACGGTGCGGATGTCGGTCTGCTGGTGGCAGATGCGACTTTGCAAATTGGTGAGCAGCGCGTGGACCCTCGGTTCGGACTGCGGACCGAGTGCGTCAATCAGGCCGGATACTGATTGAGTGGCATAACAAACGGCGGTCCGCGTGCTCCGTGAGATCGCCTGGAAGCGGTGGTCCTCTTCGACCAGCAGCATTTGCGCCTCATCACAGACGATGAACGTCGGGCGATTATTCCTGGTCGTGTCGCGTCGTGCGTGCGCCCGCTGCCACATGAATTTCAGGATCACCTGAATCAACTGACCCATGTCGCGGTACACGAGCACCGGGAAATCTGCGATCATGATCTTGCCGTCGTACATCATCGATGGACTGACGTTCGGCGCTGGCGACGACAGCATGTCACGGGCGGCACCACGGCTGAGCATGTCTGTCGTCGAGGTCAGCGTGGACTGCACGACGCTGCGCGTGCGAGTGGACAGGGCGGGCCATTCGTGGAGGAAGTACGACAGTGCGAGATCGAAGTCAGCTCTCTGTGACTCGTTCTTGTCCGCCTCGTCGGCCTGTTCGAGGCATTCTCCGCAGTAGGTTGTTTTCCACTCGCCGCTCTGGATGCGTTCGAGCGATTGCGGGGCAGAGACGATGAGCCTGTGAAGGTTGGGGATGGTGACCGGCTCGCCGGAGAGCACGAGCACGAGCAGGGCGTTGCGGCAGAGCCGCATCGCCTCCAGGCGGAAGTACCGCTCGTTATCGCCGCCAGCAGATCCTGACGATCCACTCTCGCCAAGGTCGGTGACCGTCATGATGAGAGCCGTCAGGTTCTCCACGAGACCAACAGCGCCGTCGCTGCGTGCCATCTCGTCGGCGATAAAGTTGAACCGGAGCAGGTGGTCGGGTGAGAAGATCATCAAGTCGGACAGTCGCCCCGTATCGCGCACATACTCGGTGTATGTCTGTCGGTCCTCGGGCTTGACGGTCAGGAAGAGGCCGCCGTATCCGGCGCGGAGCATGGCGCGACAAATCGCCGCCATAGACCCAGAAGTCTTGCCCGACCCGGTCGAGCCGAAGACCATCGTGCCCATGAAGGAATCGCCAACGGACCACGGTGAACCCGCCGCCCAATGCAGCAGGGGCGCGTTGAGATGCCAGCGGTCGGTCGCGGGTTTCCGCTTTCGCGGCGAAAGGAGGCGCATCAGGAGTTCCTCCCGGCTTTCGACTGGTCACGCAACGCGCTAGTGAACGTCTGCAGCGTGAGCCCTTGTGTTTTCGCTTTTCGTGCCTTGGAAGTGAGCTGTTCGAGCCACTCGATCACCGTGTCAAGGGTGAGCTCGTTGCCAACAAACATCACGGTCTTCCCGGGCCCGAGGGTGGCGGTGACGCGGGCGCCCCGCTGGGTTTCCTGTTGGCGACGGACACGCTTCAGCTTTCGTGTGAGCGCCTCGCGGGTCAGACGGTTGCCGAGCACCTCGTCGGCGAGCTGTTGTTGCTCTGTCTCGTCTTCAACGCCGGAGAGCAGATAGCCGATGTCCGGCGGGATCGCACCGGAAGCGACATGGGCCTTCAGCGAGTCAGGGAGGCGGAGCAGCCCAAGAGCCTTGGAGACGGTGGCCGGCGACAAACCAAGGAGCTTGCTCACGGCATCGGCCGTCAGCTTGGCCTCGTCCATCAAGGCGCGGATGCCAAAGGCCCGCTCAATAGGGTTGAAGTCCTGCCGCTGGAGGTTGCTCACCATGAGGCGTGCAAGTCGGTCAGCTTCTGCGAGTTCGCCGGGCAGAACAAGAACCTGTGCTTCGGTCCGGCCGAGGGACTTCAGCGCCCGCAAGCGGCGTTCCCCATCGATCAGGCGAACGCCTTTCTTTGTTCGGACGCAGAGGAGCGGCTGCTGCAACCCGGTCTGTTCGATGCTCTGCGCGAGCTTCTTGATGCCCCCCTCATCGAATGTGGTGCGGGGTTGTGGACCAGCTTCGATAGACTCGATGGGAACGATGATGAGTTCCGGGTTCATCTCTTCACCTCGTCCCTGATCACATCCTGTGTTGCAGCCTGGGCGGCAGGGTCGTGTGGCAGGATGGGGCTGCACCAGACCCGAATGAGCAGCATCAGAGCGACGAAGTCGTCCATCAGTCCGAGTACCGGGATGAACTCCGGGATCAGATCGATGGGGAAAACGAGATAGAACATCAGCAGGCCGGTGAGCTTGAGCTTTCGCCCCAGCGTGAACCCGATCTCGCACTGGTCGAACAGGCGGCGGACGGGAGCGGGCAGTGGCATGGTCATGGTCTGTCTCCTTTCCGTCGAGATGCGACCGAGGGACAGCCACTGCGCTCCACGCGCAGGGCCGACTGGCCGATCTGGCGATAAACTCTGTTGTGGGGTCTCCCGCAGCACGGGAGGTTTGCCCCGGAGGCGGTCTGCCTCCCTAAACTGGATTGCGCGCGGACCGGCCGCGCTCTCTGTCTAATGCAGATTTCTTGAGGCAATGGCTGTGGATCTAGAGGTACTTATCAACGCGGCTGTCGGCGGAGACCCCGATGCCGCCAATCAACTGCTGATCGAATACCACGGTCGAATGCAGGCCATCGTCTTGAAGCACGCGGCTGCTTGGCTTCGGCTGCACCACCCGGTTGAGGACATGGTGCAGGAAGCACAGGTGGCAGTCTTTCGCGGGTTGGATACATTCGAGCTGCGCGAGCCTGTCGTGCCACACTTTGAGGCCTGGCTCACGCTGCTTACACGAAGAACAGTCGCTTTATTTGTTCGCCGCGCGAGGAAGTCCCTCCAGCGCCTTGAGTCTGACATTGACGATGAGGCCGGGAGATCCCCGAGCAGCGTGCAGCGTCAGGTCGAACGATACGAACGGCTGAGCAACGCCGTTGCTTCGCTCTCGAACCAAGATCGCGAGGTCGTGTTCTTGCACTATTTTCGCAAGATGACTCTCTCAGAAATCGCGGATGAGCTTGGCCAGACACGGAGCGCTGTCAACGCACGGCTCATGCGGGCTCGTCCCAAGCTCAAGGAGTGGCTGGGCTCTACTTCGATGAACCTCTCAACATCATGATCGACGACAGCAATCCAAATCAATCACGTCGTGCAAGTGCAGACAGTGTTGTTCGGGCCTATGTCGCTAATGGCGGGGAGCTGAACCAACAGGCGATCGATATTCTCGCGGGCAAGCACCCTGACCTGGCTGACGAACTTCGCCGAGCAGTGGAGGTCGCACAGCTCACCAGACGGGCACAGCAGCGGGCAGCGCAGGTCCCATCGGAGCATTCGAGCGACTCGAATAACTCGTCCCTTTCCGAGCTGCTGCTGGATGAGCCCGGCTGGGAACTGGCTGGATACACGATCGGAGAACGGATTGGTGGCGGGAAGTTTGGGGAGGTCTTTGAAGCCATCTCAACCGAGACCGGCCAAAGGGTTGCCATCAAGTGCCTCCGGCGAGAGTACCGGGAACACCCGCAGGCACTTGAGCGGTTCCGGATGGAAGCTGAGGCGTTGTCGAGGCTGGATCACCCCGGGATCGTGCGCGTTCTCAACGTTCGGACAGGGGATACTGTTCCGTGCATTGTCATGGAGCTGGTCACAGGGCACGACTTGCACCGGTCCACACGGTCGAGCCCGCTCGACCCTTCGCGTGCCGCTTCGATCATCGCCGAAGCAGCCGACGCCTGCCACGCAGCTCACGAGCGAGGCATCCTGCACCGGGATATCAAGCCGGAGAACATCCTGCTCGATGAGTCAGGCCACCCGCGCCTGACCGATTTCGGGCTCGCAAAGCTGCTTGACCGAGACGTTGAGTTGACCGGCGAGGAGCAAGCGCTCGGCACGCCGCACTACATGCCCCCGGAGCAGTATGACCGTCGCCTTGGGCCGACGACGCACCTTGCCGATGTCTACGCGCTTGGCGGCACACTCTACTATCTGCTGACGGGTCGGCCTCCCTTCCCGATTGGCGATGGCGTCGGGCGAGAGGCAACGCTTCACCAGATTGGCTGGGCTCGACCACGCTCACCGGCTGCCGCGAACAACCAAGTCCCTGCGGATCTTGCGCTGATCTGCCTGATGTGTCTTGAGAAGCGACCGCATGATCGGTACGCCGATGCAAAGGCGTTGGCAGAGGATCTCCGTCGGTTCCTCAGTGGAAAACCGATACGAGCAAGACTACCCGGCCCTGCGGGGCGCTCGTGGCGTTGGTGTGCAAGGCGACCGGTCATAGCGGCCATGCTCGCCGTTCTACTTCTGAGTCTGACCGGCGGGAGCATCGCGGCTGTTCACTTCGCTCAGGAAGCAGACACGCAGCGTGGCCTGACCGAAGAAGCCCGTACCGCGGAAGCGGACGCGACATCGCAGCGCGTATTCCGCGAGCACTTCGCGGATATGCGAGATGCGCAGCTCGCTCTTGACAGCGGACGCACTGATGAGGCGGTGCGGATTCTCAAGAAGTATGAGAACCCCGTGCCGGATTTAGACCCGAGGGGGTTCGAGTGGGCATTTCTTTCACGGCTCGCCAGCGCCCCATCTGCCATTGAGTGCGTGTCGGAGGGAACAGCTTGGAGTCAGGTTCGCATCAGTCCAGCGAACAACCTCCTCGCGTGCATCGACACAACTGGATCGCTTGCCGTGCTCGATCCGAATGGCTGCGCTGTGCTGCTCTCGCTCGAAGGGACATTTGTCGAGGCGCAGTTCACGCCGGACGGGGCCTCGCTGGTACTGACTACCGCCGGACACAGCTCGCGAGTGCTCTTGGTCAAGACAGAGGACGGGACTGTGGCCCGCGAGATCGATCTAGGTCTGAGCATAACGGCTATGTCAGTGTCACCGGACGGGCAATCCTGCTTTGTCGGCGGTGCAGCCAACGAGCTGCTGCTCGTGAACTTCTCGTCAGAGCGGGTCACCGATCTCGCGGCGGGCCTGCGTGATGCGCTTCGGATCGGATCGGATATCCAGCATGGCGTGGTGATGTCCACGGCCTACTCGCGTGACGGAAAGCGTGTCGCGGTGGGCTATGAGAACGGCGTGACGCAGGTATGGAGCCTGGGAAACAAGCGTGTCGTCGCCCGAGGTCCTGTTCACACCGGCCCTGTCATGGGGCTGTCCTTTGATGCAAATGGGTCTCGTGTTGCCAGCCAGTCGTTCGGACGCTACGACAACCGCAGCTTGTCAGACGTGCCGGGTGAGATGCTTGTCTGGAATGCAGAGGACGGATCGCGGATCGCATTCGCGAGGCCTCACGCGGCCATGCCTCAGTATGCTCCGATTTCATACTCGGCGGCGACGTTCGGGAAGCACTACGGCCAGATGCAGCCAGAGTTTCATCCCGAGCTGGATCGTGTTGTGACTACCGGCGACCGCGAAGTTGTTGTCTGGGATGCGGCCACGGGCCAGCGAGCTGGTTCATACTCGGGGCGTGGCGCGGCGATGATTGCCGCCGATGTCAGTCCAGACGGACAACTGGTCGCTGGCGTTGAGCAGTCCGGCGCTGTGCATGTGTGGCCGTTCAAGACCGACGGCCCGTCACGTACAATCTATGAAGCTGCTGCGGGCATCCGAGCGCTGCAGCGTGACGGCGAGAAACTTGTGTTGCTCCGCGAGTACGGCATCGAACGTACGGACGGCCTTCGCGGGACACACTTCTCTCGGAGCGAGAGGCGGGTGATTTCGTCATTGAGCATCGCTTCTGGCGAACTCGTGGACATCGCCGATGGTCACAACGGGGCTGAATCACTGGTGGTGACACCATACGGAGTTGTGCATGACGGTGTTGTTCTTGCAGCGCGTAGCGAGCCGCTGACAATCAAACTGCCCGGAGCCATGCCGGAGCTTTCGCGCGATGATGTGATCGCTTCCACCGCCGACGGGAAACTGCTGGCGATTGGACGCCAGGATGGCACCGTGCAAGTCGTCGATCCTGGTTCGGGCCAGGAGTTGTGGTCAGCAGCCCTCCACGATGGGCCGGTGACATCTCTCGCTTTCTCTGCGTCGGGGGATCGGCTTGCGTCTGGCGGGCAAGACCGTCGGGTTCGGGTGATGGGCAGTAGCGACGGTTCTGTGCAAACGGAGTTGCGCGGGCATACACGTGAGATATCCGGGGTCGCGTTCTCGCCTGACGGTTCACGCCTGGCAAGCAGCAGCGGATTGCTCGGCAGCGGA
This sequence comes from Phycisphaerae bacterium, assembly GCA_030426395.1. GTDB lineage: Bacteria > Planctomycetota > Phycisphaerae > Phycisphaerales > UBA1924 > JAHCJI01. Next base: position 64,847 of record JAUHYE010000002.1, on the reverse strand, counting down.
GACCTAAGTGCAGGTGAGGTTCATGTGTGGCACCTGGCAACCGAGCAACTCGGCCTGCAACTCCGAGCCGCCCCGGATCAGGTCTACTGCGGGGTTGCATGGAGCAGTGACGGCTTACGTCTCTTCGCCGCGGCAAATCCACAATCCGACGCCGATGGACGTGTCGAGCCGGGACGCATTGTCGAGTGGTCCGCCGTTGAAACCGAGCGCAGCCCCTGAACGATGGATACTACCTGTGCCGCGCCCCGCCTTCGATCCGGGGAGGATTCTCGATCGGTTCAAGCTCGGGTATCCACTCCAGCGAGGCCGACATGACCCGCCTGCCCTGCTCGTCCTTGGATTCGAGCCGGAAGCGGCTCCCCTCGTCGGCGTCACGCCGGCCGGGTGTTGCTGTAAGAATGGCCGGGCGTCCGGTGCCGGGGAATGCCAGCGTGAGGCCCAACTGCCGCAGTTCGTGATTCACCCAGGCGGCGAGTTCTCGTTTTTCGACGAGCGTGTCCTGCGGGCGTTGCTTCGCCTCGGCATTCAGACTTACCATCACTGCGCTAGCAATCTCTGCTGTTGCGACCGAGCGTACAAACCTCGCTCTCATGGAGAGTTGAGCATACGAGTCGGCTTCCTGATCGAGGGCGGTGCGAAGCGTGTCGCGCAGTGCCTGATATTCGTCCTCACTCATACGCGAGGACTAGCGCAGGACTGGTAGCAACGCTCCTTGCTGCATTGCAGCCCAGGTCAATGAATGGCATAGCGAGACACGGCATACAACGGACACAACCACAGTGCGCGCCGATTGTCAACGCTGAACCGTACCGAGCGGACTGCCGTACAGTCGCGCGATTACTCAACGTGGCCCTTGCTTGCAACGACTCGCTCGTCAACGGATGGTCGTGGGGAATGCCCGCCGCATGGCGTGCTCGTGCCGGGGCTACGTCGTACGCGGCCAGGTGAGCCTGTCACGCCCGTCGCCGGGATCGCCCCGATCGGCACGGCAGGTCGGCTACGCCTATTTGAGACACTGACTGCGGCGGGGAGGGTTCTCCGGGGACCAGTGCGCCCCGGGGTTCTTGCGACCGGGCCGAACACTGGCCCCCAACAAGGAGAACCGAATCATGACCACGACCAAGCCCGTTCACGAAGTCCGACTCGGCACGACCAAGGCCGCGATCTGGGCCAACACCGCCGAAGACGGTCGCACCCACTACTCGGTGACCGTGCAGCGGATCTACCGCGACAACGACGAATGGAAACGCACGTCGAGCTTCCGGCGTGATGACCTCCTGGTCCTCGCCAAGGTGCTCGATCTGGCACATTCGTGGATCTGTCAGCAGCCCAACGAGCGGGCCGCGGCCTGAGCCGCGTCCGCATCAACCGCGCCCCGCCGGTTCGCGCCGGCGGGGCGCTTTCATATTGCGGAGAACATCCCGGCAAACGCCGTCGGCGTTGAGGGCGACTCGGGGGTGTTGCCGGCTGACTGTTTCAAATTCGCGGGGAGACGAGCCCCCTCTCCCCGCACCCCTCTACCCCAACGAGCGGGGTCACTCATCCCAAGTGATGGACTCGATGGTGACCGGGCCGTGATCCTGCCGAAGCTGCTCGGCACGGTCGGATTCACGGACCCACGGGACGCGCTGACGGATCAACCCGTCGAAGAGCCTTGCCGAACTGCCGGTGTCGCTGTTGAGACCGGAGCCCTTGATGCGGATCTTCCGCCCAGGCAGGTGGAGCGTGAGGCCATCTTCGGGCACGAGTTCGATCCGTTCGATCCAGGCGTAGCCGACGGCGAGAATGTGACCGTCGGCCTTGCGGAGTTCGAGCATGAGGGCGCGATCGCGTACACCGCGGAGCCAACCGAAGCACCCGAGATCCTCGGGGACAGCGTTCTCGTCGTCAGGAACCACATTCGTCGCGGGACGCTTCGTGTACCGGTCGATCAGACTATCGCTCATGTTCGATTCCCTCTCTGCTGTGTTCAACGACTGCGATAGCATCAGCCTCGCGAGACTGCTCGGCGAGCCGTTCGTGGATGATCCTGCGGTGAGCGTCTTCAACGCCCGCGAGAAGCTCAGTCCCGCTCAGGCGTTCGTCGCTTCGGCTGACGGCCTGGAGCAGTTCGTCCTTGTCGTCGGTGAAGACAAGCACCTGTTGGCGACCGCGTGAAGCGCTGACATAGAACTGTTCGCGCGACGATGCACGGAATGAACGTGACGACTGCCCGATGATGACCCGATCCACGGTCTTGCCCTGGCTGGCGTGGCTGGTCACGACGAGGCCATGCGCGATATGGCCGTAGTCTTTCGAGACCGTCCATCCATTGTTGAGCCGGAGGTCACCCGCGTCAGTAAACCCGGTGACGGTGAAGAGATCACCGTTATTGAGCCGGTGGGCTGAGTCAGCGGTTGTGCCGTTCCGGGTAATGCGGATTCGATCGCCTGTTGCCACCTCGATGTGGTCCTGGTGGAATACTGTGAACCGCTCGGCAGACTCGAACGGGACCTCGTCTTGGCCGACGATCAGTCGGGTGCCCTTGCGATGGCCCGGCGCGTTCTGGTGGAACACGAGCACGTCGCCCTGGCGGTAGTTCAGCGGGTCGCGCTTCTGGCCCAGGGTCAGGTTCGCGGGAATGAGTTCCGGGAAACTTCTTGCGTCGTCGCCGAGCGTGCCGTGGGCGCGGAGCTGAGCGCGGATTTCATCGGTGATCCTGTTGCCCTCAAAGTGTGTCGGCGAGACGACGAGTGCGGACTTCCCGTCTGCAATGGCGTCGATGTACGACTCGGCGAGCGCTCGATAGCGATCATCGTCATCAACTTCCCTGATCCACCCCAGTTCATCGAGGCCACGGAAGCCCTGCCCGGTCTTGCCCTCGCTCAGCTTCTTGATCGCGGTCTTGTACCGGTCCTTCTGGCGCTGGATCTCCTTGATCTCGGCGGGCTTCAGCCCCGCCTCGTCTTCGAGCAATCGGAGCGCAGCGCCGCGCTCGACCGCGCCGTGCTGGCGTTTGTCGCCGGAGAGCACCACGCGGGCGTCGATCTTTTCTGCGAGATTGAAGACCTGCCGCATGGTCTTGGTGCCGAGCAGACCAGCCTCGTCAATCCAGAGAATCGCGCCGTGCGCGTCTCTCTGCATCGCGGGGTCAGCGAGAAGTCGTGAGACGGTGTCGGCGGACTCAAAGCCCTCCTGCCTGAGCACGCCACGGCTTGCCCCGGCGGATGGCGCAAAGGCGAGCACACGCTGCCCGTTCGCCTCGACTGCCTCTCGGGCCTCCTGCATCATGGTGGTCTTGCCCGTGCCGGCGGCACCCCGTACCAGGATGACGCGGTCCCGTGATTCGAGCACATGGCGGACCGCCGCCTTCTGCTGGTCGTTGAGCCATTCACGGTGAAAGACGTTCTGGTTCACCGTGATCGGAGTGCAAGCACCCCGCCCCTCCCGGGCGAAAGTGAGCATCTTCGTTTCCTCTTCGAGCACGGCCTTGGTAGTGACGAGCTGTTGTCCTTTTCGGTCGGCGCGGATGAGGTCTTGTTGATCGGTCAATCGTTCGATCGAGTCCCGGCTTGCCTTGCCGACGCCCTGCTTGAGTGCTTCGGCGAGCAGCATCCGCTCAGGCAGGACTGACGCACGCTCGAAGGCATGCTCCATTGTCCGGGCGACCGCGCTGCGAGCAGCGGTGTCGTCCTCGGTGATAGTGTCCTTCCCGATCCGGTTGGCGAGCGACTCAAGCCGTTCAGCCTCGGCGTCGGTCAATCTAGACCGCCAAGCAGACTCCAGATCAGGCATTGTCAGTTCGGCGGCTTTGGACGATCGGGTGCGAGCACCCAGCGTCGACTTTAGATCAGGATCGGTGATGTTCTTCGCGCTGGCGAGCTGTTCGATGCGGGCAGTTCGCCGCGAGAACTTGTCCATCGTCCCGGGGTCGAGCCCGGCGAGTTCCCAACCCTTGTCGGTGCGCTGGGTGTTGAGCCCAAGCTCTTCAAGCCGCCGGGCGAGCCTGGAGTGAAACACCGCCTCGAAGTATGGCGCGTCCCGCTTGAGATCACCGAACTGCCCGGCCTTCCACCGGTCCTCTTCCCTGTCGAATGTCGCGTTGAACACGAAGCAGTGCGCGTGCAGGTGCGGGTCCGGCAGGCCGTCCACAGGACGAGCGGTGAAGTGCGTGAACTCGCCCCAGATGAGATTCCCGGTAACACGGTCCTCGTTCTTTCCACCGACGCGGACGCGGGCCTTGGACTCGGTCTCGATGTCTTCCATCGTGGCCCGGACCGAGTCTCTGAACGCTTCGAGAATGCGATCGTCCCGCGTCAGCCCGTAAAGCAGCGACACGCTCTTGGGCACATGGAAGTTGAAGTCGTAGCCGACGCGGCGTTGGTCTTTGCGCCGAACCGTGAGCGGTTCGCCGGTATCCGGCCGAAAGTTGTCGCAGAGCCGGTCCCAGTCGCATTGATCCACTGTGCCCGAGAGCCCGAGCATCGCCGCGCCCTCGCCGCGCCAGAACCCGGTGAGTTCTTGGCCCTCGGTGTAGTAGTCGGCGGTGCTGTAGTAGCTCTTGGCCCTGTCGCTGCTGTTGCTCTGTGTGACTCGAAGCATCTGCTCATCCTGACATGGAAACCTTGCGATTCGGTAAACACGCGCGATGCGCACGCTTCCCAGTTGCAGCGCTACGACCAGAATTGATGAGGGTTGCAGCGTGTTTGCCAGCAGTTGTGTCGAACGCACACGCTCCGTCTCGGTTGGCTCGACAGCGCCTCGCGTCTGTTCGATGAGCACGATGAAGCCCCGGTCGGGCCGGATCAAGCTGCCAAGGCCGCTTTCCGCAGGCGGAAGCCTTCGGCCTTTCGCTTGACCGGTTCGCTTCGCCCCGACATCCGCGGCTTCGGAGGGCGTGCCATCGGGACGCGACAGGCGTGTCCCGCAACACAACAAGGAGACTTCACATGAACGACACCAACGTAAACGGCGGCACAAGCCGCACACCAAGCCACATCGCCTATCAGGTCAGGGACCGCGAGGGCAAGAAGGGCATCTGGACACGCATCGGTTCTGCGTGGCCGCACGCAGATGGGAACGGTTTCAACATCCAGGTCGAGGCCGTTCCGCTCGATGGCCGCATCTCGCTGCGGGTGTTCACCGAGCAGAAAGACTAATCGCAACTTCAACCGGCGGGCCTGCGGGCCCGCCTCATCTACAGAAAGGACTTCGACATGACTACATCACACCAAATCAACCCGTTCTTCGCCAACAGGTGTACGGCCCGCATAGCGGGACCTTCACGCCACTTGCAGCCACTGTTCGCCAAGCTCCCGCGTGCCCCAATCACTGGCAGCCCGGTGCCGCGACTCACCAGCCTGTACCACCACGCAGACGCCGGTTCGTACGGGAAGCGAAGCTACCCGGGCAACTGCGGCGGCAACCTGATCCGCGACCTGCTGCTCTACTTCAAGCCTCGGCTCGTGCTCGATCCGATGACTGGAAGCGGGACCTGCCAGGATGTGTGCCGCGAGCTGGACTCGGACTGTCGCAGCGGTGACATCCACGACGGTTTCGACGCGACCAGTGCCGAAGCCATGCAGCAACTTGCGGGCGGCGGCCTCGCTGACTTCGTCTGGGCCCATCCACCGTATTGGCGGCAGAAGCTCTACGCGGCCGACGATCGTGACCTCTCCCGTGCTGAGACGCTCCAGGAGTTCCTGGATCGTTACGCCCTGTTCATCGAGGCTGCGGCCGGCGTCCTGGAGCCGGGCGGGCGGCTGGCGATCCTGATGGGCGACTACCAGGACCGCGAGGCGGGCTTCGTGCCGCTGGTCTACCACACGAAACGCCTTGCATTCGATGCCGGGTTGCGGCAGTGTTGCACCGACATCGTTCGATTCAGCCACGGCGCGTCGAGCGGCCGCAGGGTGTACCGAAGCTCGTTCATCCCCGGCCTGCACGACGTGTGCGTGGTCTTCGAGAAACCACGCAGGGAGGCGCGGCAATGAGCAGCATCTACAGACCCATCACCCACATCGTCGCGGGCATCGCCCGCGACCGACTGGGTATCGAGACGCTGGCATCGCGGGGGAGCTATTCACTCGACTTCCACGATCTGTCAGTCGTGAACGTCGGGCAAGCCCTCGGCGATGCTTACGAAGCAGGGTACCGGGCCGCGATCGCAGAGGAACTCGGCGTGACCGAAGTGATCTACAGCCACGACGCAGAGCGGTTCCCTTGGCAGGTCTTCTGCACAGAAGAGCGGTGCGTGCTGATATCCCGTGACCTGAAGGACCACCTGGTCATCGCCTCAGAGTTCAATGCTGACGACTGGCCGAACCGAGTCCAGGTCGAGGGGCTTCGGCTTGAGCTGCTCGAAGTGGTCCGCCGCGAGCTGTATGGAGCCCGCCGGTGACCGATGAAGCGCCACTCGACGACCTGTTCCACGGCTGCGCGCTGCGAGCGTTCGTCGAACAGGCCGAACGCACGCAGGGCTGGCCCGATCCTGAAGAGACAAGACGGCTCGCCTACCGGTACTACGAAGAGGCGCTGGCAACTTCCAGACGACGTGATTGCGACACACGAATAGCCCCATGACTCGCGAGCAATGGGCTCGCGATGGATAGGTCTGCGCCTGGTAGCTGAGCGGCGGGCGGGAATGGCAGGCAGAGCATAAAACGTTTCAGACGTCTCCCCTAAGCGGTGCTTAGGACTTTCTTTCACGGTGAAAGCCTGCCATCAAACCCGCCCGCCATCAAGTCACCCAGCAGACCAGCGCGACAGCGTGCTGGCAAGCCTGCCTGCCATCTATGGGGCTGTCCGGCTTGCCCGCTGTCGAGTCAGCTCGCTGACATGCCAGCGAGTCACGGGGTCGGTGTGTCATCGTTACAACACTGCCAGCGCGTCAGCACGCCAGCACCACAAAGTGCTTGCATGCTGACAGAAAACGTGCCATTGCTCGGTGCATGATTATCGCCATTGCCAACAACAAAGGGGGCGTCGGAAAGTCAACCCTCGCCGTCCACCTCGCCACCTGGCTTCATCGCCGGGGTCGTTCTGTCATCCTCGCCGATTGCGACACGCAGCAGAGTTCGTCGGAGTGGATGCGTGAGGTTCAGCCGGACCTGCGCACCGAGACGTACCGCGATGCGGACGCGATACTCAACGAGTTCCCATCGCTCAAGAACGACGCAGAGTTCATAATCGCCGACGGACCAGGGAGCAACTCGGAGACCAGCAGGGCCTTGCTCCTGCTCGCCGACTTCGCCCTCGTCCCGTGCAAGGCGTCCATGCTGGAAGTCCGAGCGCTCGCCAAAGTCACGGAGGTACTCCGGCAGGCTCAGGACATCAGGGGCGGCATGCCGCCATCGGTCATTGTGCTGAGCATGGTCGGGAAGAACTACCGGCTGACCAAGGACATGAAGGACGCGGCGACGGCGCTCTCGCTGCCCGTCGCATCCACATCGGTCACCTTGAGACAGATCTACGCCGATGCGCCGGGCCAGGGCACCGTCGTGTGGGACATGAAGGCCCGGACTCGTGATGCGGCCAATGAGCTCGATCAACTCTTCGCCGAGATCGTGCCCGGCACGGCCTGTGAGCCAACCGTAGCAACGAAGGAGATACCAGCATGAATGAACGGAGATCACTGACCGAGGGCATCGAGCCCAAGCACACACCACCGACCAAGCCCGACTCAATTCAGAAGCAGTTTGTGTACGGCGAGAAGCAGCCCGCCGAGACACCCCGTGTACTCGTGAGCACACGCATCCGCGGTGATCTCGCGCGGGCGCTCAAACGCGCCTCGCTTCAGCGGCAGCTCGAAGGTGTGAAGCCCAACACACTGCAGGACATTCTCGAAGAGGCCGTCCAGCCGTGGCTGAAGAAGCACGGCTTCCTGTGACAGACTTCGACGGACCTCCGCCGTCGTCTGGTCTGACCCGGCAACAGTGGGGACTCCTGATCGCGAGCGATCAGATCAAACTGGAGCAGCCCGATCGGCTGCAGTTTTCGCACAGTGTGCTGTGCCAGGTCGGAATGCCACGCAAATCCACTCCGCTGCGCTCGTTCGAGCGCACCAACGGAAACCTGAGTCTACTGGTCGAGGCTGGCAAGCTGTGGAACGGTTTGTCGTGGACCGAGCAGCCACTTCCCTATGGAGCGATTCCCCGTCTCGTCATGGTGCATGTCAGCACCGAAGCGGTCAGGACGCGGTCGCGTGTCATCGACATCGGAGAGAGCATGCGGCAGTACCTGCTGCAGCTCGGCCTGCAGGTCTCGGGAGGACCGAGGGGTGGGTACACCGCCCTGCGAAGGCAACTCCAGGCCCTTGCGGCATGCCACATGACGCTAGGCATGACCAATGGCGATCGTGTGTCCACGATCGATGCCAAGCCGATCAAACGCTTCGATGCCTGGATACTCAACGGGCTCCATGATGGGTCGCAGCGGACGCTGTGGCCGGGAGAGCTCGAGCTGTCGGAGGACTTCTTCGACACTCTCACACGGCACGCCGTGCCGCTCGACTACCGCGCGCTCGCGGCCCTGAAGCACTCTGCGCTTGCACTCGACATCTACACATGGCTCGCGCACCGTTTGCAGCGGGTCCGGGACCACCGGGGTACGAAGGTGAGCTGGGGCAATCTGAAGGATCAGTTCGGGCAAGACTACGGGCGGTCTAAGGACTTCAAGAAGTCTTTCCGGCACGCGCTGAAGCAGGTCTGCCTCGTATATCCAGACGCGAACCTCCGCGATGTGCCAGGCGGATTATTGCTCAAGCCATCGCACGCCCCTGTGCGCCGCACCCAGATCCTCATCGAGAGCGGTAGTACCGACTGAATCGAAATGCCTGTGAACAACCCTGTGAATCCAGTGACTTATCCACGATGAATCGCCCTCCCTGCGTGCGCTGAATCGCCCTCCGTATGACGCCGTTGATGCGCTGAATCACCCCCCCGTAAAACCGAGAGTCCTATACCTAGATCTTCTGCCTGTTGTTGTTCGGCGATATTCGGTGGATGAAATCTTCATCTAGACCGGTGTGTGAGCTGCATCGTGCTGCTCATCCGATTACCTGTCTGACAAGGGGCGACTCCACAGGTCAACCGCACAGGTCTTCGATCGAGGTGGGGCAGGTGCCACGCGTAGCGTGGGCATTCAGGACGAGGACTCGGGCCGAATGACCGGTTGAGCAAGTCGCATCGATCATCTCCGCATCGACGCCTTCAGAGGTCAGCAGTCGTCTGTCGAGAGTTGACCGCGACCACACTCTGCATGAGTTGAACCTCGGATACTCCACTAACTCTGGGAGCACTCGTCGGCCTGTCCGGAGAGACCAGGCCGCTGTGAAAAGCCTGCCTCGATATGGACTGGCCCTCGGACAAGACCTTCGGGTGGAGCGGGCCTCGATCCTGTTTCGCTCACATGACAGCTTCTTCTGTTTCCAGGAGAACACCCTCGGGCACCGCGAGAGATGAGTGACGAGTCAACGAGTGTCACATGGTGGGCATCACGAGAAGTGACAGCTCACCTTTCGAGTCACTGCGTCGGTATCTGAATCGTCCGGTCGGCTCACAACGCACTCTCGGCTTTCTAACGCTCCGCTCCCGCCGTCACCGCGCCAGGGGGCGCTTCCGGTCTCCGGGCCTCGCACACCTCACGCCAGACCCGCCCCGTCCAGCGCCGGGGACGCCCGCACCTTGAGGGCGCGGGTTCGATCTGTCATTCGTTTGTGCCTGCTTCGCAGGACCCTTCAACCTACTGCCGGCTTCGCTCCGCTCGCTCCATTGCACCCGCGAGTGGCCCCGTTCCTTGTGAAGGGGCCGCACGTCGCGGGACCCGCAAAGGAGCAAAGACATGAAAGCCGAAGAAGCAAAGAAGATCGCCGACCAGGCACTCCAGAATCTCACCGACGCGCTCAAGAACGGAAAGAGTGAGCGAATCACGCAGTACCTCGCAATGCTCGCCAAGTTCCATCGGTATAGCTTCGGGAACGTTCTACTCATTCTATCGCAGAATCCCAACGCGACGCACGTCGCAGGGTTCAGTACCTGGAAACAGATGGGCCGCTTCGTCAAGAAGGGCGAGAAGGGGATTGTGATCATCGCCCCGATGAGCATCCGCCCGAAGAACGACAAGTCCGAAGGCGAGGAGCAGTCCGACCAAGACAAGCCCATCCTCCGATTCCGCGGCGTGTACGTCTTCGACGTATCCCAGACCGACGGTGAGCCACTCCCCGAGCCATCGCGAGTCAGCGGAGATCCTCAGCATCACCTCAACAGAATCAAAGAGCAGATCGCGGAACGCGGCATCACGCTCGATTACGACGACGTGCCGCCCGGAGCCGACGGTGTCTCACGCGGGGGACGAATCAGCATCCGAGCTGACCTTGAACCAGCCAACGAGTTCTCAGTCATCGTCCATGAACTCGCACACGAGCTGCTGCATCGTGGCGACCAGCGACCCGCCAGCAAGACCGTGCGGGAGACCGAAGCCGAAGCCGTCGCTTTCGTCATCTGTCAGGCCATCGGACTGGAGACTGGCTCGGCCGCGAGTGACTACATACAGCTCTACGACGGCAAGGCCGAGACGCTCGCAAGCTCCCTCGATCGCATCCAGCGTGTTGCAGCCGAGATCATCACGGCGATGACACACGCCGAAGGCCGTGAGCATGCGGCGTGAGGAGCGCCGTCCGGGGCGGCGATTCCGTGGCTCTCCGTGTCCGATCCGTCAAAATCCAGGCGGCCTCAACCTCGGCCGGATTTGTTCTTGGTCGGATCGACCAGCTTGTATGACGAGCCCGGCGTCGTCGTCGGCGGCAGCGTCTCGCCCTTGGTTGCTGTGATCTCCCGCCTTTGACCGCCGCGAGGTCCGACCTCGCGGTACTGCCCCGAGCGGGGGGCGCTGTTCCCAGGTTTGAGTGGCTTGTTGTTTGCCATGCTGAATCTCCTAAGTTCGTGGTTTCAGTTCTGAAGACGCGGACGTGACCGGAGCTGGAGGTCGTGGGTTGTCCAGCCAAGGGTGTTGATTGAGGTGACGAGCTCGTTGTATACCGGCGCGGCTCCCTTTGGGTCGCGCACGGAAACGACGACGGACACCTGCTGCTCGCGTTGCGGGTTGCCGTACTCCTGGCGGTCGAAACGCTGGAGCCGCAGACCCCAGTGGGCATCGCCAGGGCCGCGCGAGAACTTCCGGTGGTACAGCTTGACCGGCGACCACTTGAACCCGTGCTCGACCAGATCCGCCTCGTATCCCTCTTCCAGGCCGCCGAGAACGGGGTGGACCTGCCGCTCCACGTTCCAGGCACCTTTGCGGGACTTGCTCGTGCTGGGGGTTGCGATCCCCAGCGACGCCGTGACGTGCGAGCGGCAGTACTCGGGCCCGTAGTTCTCGTTGATGGGCGTATCGTGCACGAGTGTCATGAAGACCTCGGCGCTGAGCTTTCCAGCCTTCGTGAGCAGGCAATCGGGCATCGGGAACGGGTGCCGCAGGAACACGCGCGAGCGGAGCGCGATCTGAAATACCATCGTCGCGGACGATTGGCGGCACCGGAGCACCTCGCCTGCCATTCCGGGAGAGCCGCACCCGGCGTAATCCACCAGCGGCCGCTCCAGAGGGTGCGAACGCATGAACGCTGAGTGGATGAGAAGCGCCTTGACGAGATGCGGAGAGACTCCGCCGGAATCGGCCGCGAGCTCCTCGAACGTGTATCCCGCGAGCGTTGAGATCAGCGGTGTCGCATAGCTGACACCGATATCCTCGGCGATGTTGCCCGAACCATCGACCGACACAATACCGGTTTGGACATAGCGGCCATCGGCATCACAGTTGCCGCCCGGCTGGCTCAGCTCGGGCTTGAGCAGGTAGGCCGCGCCGGGACCGCGGCGGGAGAAGGGAGAGGGCTCGTCGGCGCGGACGACCGAGCTCTCGGTCGCCAAGTGTGCCACCGACCCAACGGTCAGCGCGTGCGCCGCATCGCCCGGGGGCGAGACCCGATCATCGTCGAGTTGCGGGGATGGGGGCCAGGGCCGGAACGTCCTGGTGTAATTGCCCGCAGCGACCACGAACAGCACCCCGTGCTGCTGCGCCCGGTGGTCGAGCGCGGTGGCAAAGCTCGAAAAACAATCGTCCGCGCAGCACTCACCATCCCGATTAAGTGAGAGATTCCAGACCTTGACGTTCGGGAATCGTTGTAACGCCTCGTCAATCGTCAGAAGCAGCTCATCCTCGCTGACGCGTCCTGATCGGTCGAACGCAACAACGTCCACGATCCTGCTCGAAACATCAGGGAAACCGGTGCGCCCGCCGTTGAGAGTACGCCCATGTGCGATTAGCGCGGCTACAAAGCTCCCGTGCGTGTTGTCCTGCTCGCTCGGATCGACCATGTCGAGCCGGTCCGCGACCCACGCCTGGAGCTGCGCGTTGCCGGGATCGGTGCCGGTGTCGATGATGCCGACCAAGCCGGTGAGCCGCCCCGCTTCCGGGGGCGGAAGCGTGTCGGGCGACATTGAGTCGATCACCCGCGCGGCCGTGCGCACCACTCGGTACTCCGCAAATGGCTCGATGCGCTGGATGCCAACGTAGTTTCCAAGCTGCATTGCCTCTGCTCGGCCCAGCGACCCGAAACGGTACACTCGGGTCCGCGGTGTGTACCGGATTGGCTCGGGCGCGTCGAGTTCCAGGTCCTCTAGCATCGTTTCGAAAGCGTGGTGCACTGCCGTGTTCGTCTCGACATCGGGCCGGAAGAACAGCTCGCACCGCACCGGCGTGTCCGGGGCCTTGTTATCCGGGAGCCGCACCGTGTCCTCTACTGTCCAAGGCAGGATCGTGCCAACCGCAGAGATGTGCGCGAGCGACTCATCTTTCGTGCCCGTCCGGATCGCACGCGAGAGCCCGTCGAGTCCGGCTGGCGTCACACTCACGCGGAGCGTGCCAAGATGATCCGCGCCAATGACCGGGCAGGTATCGGGATTGAATAGCGAGGTCGGGCGGTGCGATTTGGCGAGAGCCTCTTGTCGCAGCGTGACTTTCGCGACCGCTGGCACGCCCGGGAACCGACGAAATGACGGCGCGAATGCATCCCGCACTGCGGCGACCTCGCCGATGAGACGGTCGCGCAGCTTGTCCGTTACGTCGACGAATGGCTTGTACTCACGCGGCGACGGCGGCTTGCTCTGATCGTCACCGTCGCTTCTGAGGACGACTTTGATTGGAAGCAGTGGTTCGTCGGCCATGCCGATCCTCCTTCGCGTTCAGGATGCGAGATACCTGGGACTGTGACAGCCCGACGATCCGACCAATTTTCTCTTGTGACGCCTTGCGCCCCAGACGCTCGGCGAGCCTGAGGACTACATCCTCTGGAGCAGCGCCTTCCGTGTCGTCATCGAGTGAATGCATCAGGGTGTGCGCCACGACTTCAAGACCTAGCTCCGTACGACCCCCGAGCACCATCGCGCGGAGGCTGTCTTCACACGCGTGCTTGATTTCCGCACCGGTTGCGCCCTCGGCAAGCATCGTCAGGACCTCAATGTCTTGGTCCTCCAGATGGCCGCGGAGGAAGCGGCGGAATAGCTCCCCACGAGCCTCGACCGAAGGAGGGCCGAGGCGAATCTTGTATGTGAAACGCCTCCAGATTGCGGGGTCGAGCAGGTGCTCGTGGTTCGTAGCAGCCAGCAGCACATGATCGGGACCGAGCGCATCAATGTTCTGGAGAAGGCTGATGACCACGCGTTTGAGCTCGCCTAGCTCACGCGAGTCATCCCGCATCTTGCCGAGTGCGTCGAACTCGTCGAGGAAGAGCACGCAGGGGCGGCCCGCCGCGTGGTCGAAGAGCATGCGCACATTCTTGGCGGTGCTGCCGAGGTATGAGGAGATGAGCGCGTCTGTGCGGGCGGTGATGAGCGGAAAGCCGAGTCGCTGCGCGATGGAGCGAGCCAACAGCGTCTTGCCCACGCCGGGCGGACCGTGGATGAGCATCGAGGGCGAGACGCTCAGTCCGTTCGCCACCAGCTCGTCGGCCATCTGGACGGACGCGACGAATCGCTCGACCAGTGCCCCGACATCCTGCTCAAGCACGAGCGTCTCTGTGCCGGTGGGGGCGGGGTCAATGTCGGCGATCGGGAGCCGAGACTCACTATCGACGGGGAGCCCGCGGCGGGCTTCCGCGATGTCGGCGACCTGAGCCATGTGGCTAGGCGAGCCGCTGAGCAAGCGTTTCAGCCTAAGGGCGGCCTGCTGTTCTCCGTCCTCCTCAAGCCTGCTTCGGAGGCGGTCGGTATAGGTCAAAACTCGCGCCTGATCCCCGCGCAGGGCCCCCTCCACGATCTTGCCGATATCGAAGACGTACTGCCGAACACTGCTTGGGGTAGAACTGGCACTCACGGGCATAAAATACGGCTCCAAAAGGGTAATGTCAAGACTGTCGGCATAAAATAGCCTGATGTATGCATAAAAAGAGCAAATTTGGGGTGCCAAATGAGCGAATGGACGAGCTTTAGCCCGCCAAACTGTTGCCAGGCATGACATTGCCAGCACCTTGAGTTGGCGCAGGTAGCAAACCGGCGGCGTACGCGTGAACTCTCCAATAACCCAAACACAAAGTTATCATCGGGGGCCGGCCCGTCGCTTTCAGACTGCCAGCCGAGAGGGTCGCCGGCGAAACCCGCCGCCGACCCGCCTCGGAGAGAATTACAGACGAGACGTTACACGCCCGGCTTGTTCCGAGAACCCAACGGCCGTCACTTCCCAAACCGCGCTGCCGGAAGTTCGATTCTACGAGATGGCGATTCGGCCGAACCTTGACCATGGTTCAGACGAACACTACACTACATCGTGTAGTCGTGACTTTTCCTGGCTTGGAGCATGCCATGCCGACCCGAACAACCAATAGTGATCTCAGACCCTGCCCGCCCAAGCCTGATCTCGCGGATCGGCCGCTGATCAGCACCGCTCAAGCGGACGGGCTCGAGGAACTGTTCAAGGTACTCGCCAACGGCACGCGTCTTCGGCTCATGCACGCGATCGTGAGGGCCGGCGAACTGTGCGTCATCGAGCTGGCCGATGCGGTTGCCATGAAGCCGCAGGCGGTGTCGAACCAACTCCGACGGCTCGTCGACCGGGGCATCCTGGAGGGGCGGCGGGACGGAAACAACGTGTACTACCGCCTTGTTGACCCCTGCGTTGCAAGCCTGCTGGATCGCGGGCAGTGCCTTTTGGAGGACGCGCAGGCCCGGGAGCATGCGCCTCGATGAAATCCCCTCCAAGTGCTATTCCGGTGCTGGCATGTGGGATCGCGTCGGTCGCGGTGCCCGGCTGCGTCTCGGTCCCGGCGGCTTCGCCGAGCACCTATGTGGCGAACCGTATCACCGAGGACGACATGTCGTTGCCATTCACTGCTGCGCGAGCGGTCCAGATCGCGCTCCGCAACGACCCGGTGTTGCGCGCAAGCCGCTGGCGCGTGTCGGAGGCGTACTGGCGAAAGGTACAGACCTCCCTCCCGCTCAATCCATCCCTGACGGTCTCGGCAGATCCGACGCAGTGGGTCGCAAGGCTATCCGTCGCCCTCGTATCGCTGGCCGATGCCGGCGGCGCAAGGCAACAACTCGTGGACGCCGCGCACTCCCGCGAGGAGCAAGCAGCAGTCGAGGTCGCTCGACGCGAGATTGAGATC
The DNA here is from genome assembly GCA_030426395.1 of Phycisphaerae bacterium. Lineage (GTDB taxonomy): Bacteria > Planctomycetota > Phycisphaerae > Phycisphaerales > UBA1924 > JAHCJI01. The sequence goes on along the minus strand of JAUHYE010000002.1, from coordinate 49,216 downwards.
GTTCAAGAAGTCAGGATCCTATTTGCAGAGATTACGGCCGAGCGCCGCATTGGCGAACTGCTTTCTCGAAAGCGGGAGGCATTAGGCATCGCCGCGGAGTTGGTCCGGCAACGGCGGGAGGCTGGCGCTGCTTCGGAACTGGATCTAGCGCGCGCGATTGCCTCCGAACGTGAGACTGGGCTTGACCAACAGGAGTCAGTCGCACGATTGGCAACCATCGAAGCTCGCTTTAACCGAGCCCTGGGGCGACGGCTCACGGCGCCCATCACACTCGATGAATCTGGCGAAGATCTGCTTACCATGCCGGCGACCCAAGGCGGCACGGCGACGAGCCTGGCATTGGCTCGTCGTCCCGAGATCGCCATTGTGCTGGCACGCGCGGCCGAGCATCAGGCCCTGATGCGGTACGCCGAGGTCGCGTGGGTCCCCGGCGTGCAAGGGGGTCTTTCGATCGGCCGGCCTGGTCGCGATGAGGATGTCGTCGCCGGTGCACAAGTCGCCATTACGATCCCGGTCTTCGACTATGGCCAGGCGCTCCGCAAGAGCGAGCGTGCGAGCTTGGAGTCGCTGCAGGAGGATCTGATCGCCGCCGAGGCGGGTGTGATCCTCGACATCCACTTGGCGGCAATGGAACTTTCACGACTGACCGAGCGGGCCAAGAAGGGGATTCCAGAGCTCTTAAAGGCCGCACAAAGATCTCTTGAGATTATGGAAGGAGCGCTTCAGGAAGGAGGGGCGAGTGTGCTGGATGTTTCCGCTGCGCATGTGAGGGTCTTGGACCTGGAAGTGCGACTGGAGCGGGCGATGCTAGAGCACCGGAAGGCCGAGATCGCGCTGGCGGCTGCAATGGGTGATCGCGCAGATGGCGAAGGATCGAAGGGGGCACCAGACCATGGGCTCGATTGAGGATCTCCGTATTGATTCACCACCGCCTGCGCGAGCAAAGCGGCCGAGAATCTGGCGCGTGGTCGTCGTGCTGGTTCTGACCTCGACGGTGGTCGGCTGGTGGGTGCTTCGTGTGCGAGACGGGGCAACCGCGGCCAAGCCCGTGGAAGTGGTCGCAGTGTCTTCGTCGAATAGCGTAGCGGCTACGGGATTCAGCGCTGGAGGTTACCTGGAGATCGTCCCCCCCGGTCCGCGGACTGTTTCGACACTTATTGAAGGCAGAGTTGGGTCGCTTGCAGTGATCGAGGGGCAGACCGTCGAAGCAGGCCAGGAACTGGCGCGGCTGGATGACATGGCCTACCGCCAAGAGGTCGAGGTGCGCGAAGCGGCGGTGTCGATCGCGCGGGCGAGGATCGCCAGGCTCGAAGCAGGCTACCGCCACGAAGAGATCGAGCAGGCCAGGGCCAACCGAAACCGTGCAGCGGCGCGGTTGGTGCAAGCGCGCCGTGAGGACGAAATGAATCAGAAGCTGGCGGAGACAGGCGCTATCGCCCAAAGAGGTGCCGATGCCTCACGAGCCGATTTGGCCGCCGCGGAGGCCGAACTTGCCGTGCGAGAGGCCGAGTTGTCCATTCGCGAGCAGGGGTATCGCCAGGAGGACATCGTGATCGCGCGTTCTGATCTGGCTGCCGCGCAGGCCGAACTCGACCGCGCCCGGTGGAGACTCGATCGCTGTGTCATCCTGGCGCCGGTGGCTGGTGTTGTGATGGAGCGGGTCGTGCATATTGGCGACTGGGTCTCACCTCGTGGAGACCAACGGCGTGCCGCTACGCTCATGACGATCGCCGACCCGCGTCACCTTCAGGCTTGGGTAGACGTGAACCAGCGCGACATGGGCAAGGTGTCTGTTGGTCAGGAAGCGGTTCTGATCACCGACGCTCAGCCTGACAGCCCCATCGCCGGGCGGGTATCCCGAGTGCTGCCCATGGCGAACCTTCAGAAGAACACAGTCCGTGTGAACATCGAGATTGTCGACCCGTCGCCTGACGCCAAACCCGACATGAGCGTGAAGGTGACATTCATGCCGACACAGGATCGCGAGGAAGCGTCGACTCCGGCCGGGATGTTCGTTCCCACATCCGCTGTTGTAGGTGAGGGCAGCGAGGCCGGTGTCTATGTCGTGGCGGGGGGACGAGCGACATTCCGCAGAGTTGTGCTCGGGGCAAGGGCCGGCAACAGGGTGGCCGTGGCCTCGGGTCTGTCGCCCGAGGAGCGAGTCGTGAAGGATGCAACTGATGTGCGTGATGGCGACCGGGTGCAAGCCAATAGGGAAGGACATGATGACTGAAGCTACTCCGAATGGCGGCATGATTATCGCGGTCCGCGGCGTCAGAAAGACGTTCCACAAGGGCGACGTTGAGGTGACCCCGCTGGAGGGCGTGGACCTGGACGTGCCGCGCGGCGAGTTCTTCGCGCTCATGGGGCCGTCCGGGAGCGGCAAGTCCACCCTGCTCAACTTGATAGCCGGGATCGACAAGCCGACCGCCGGGCACATCGTCGTGAACGGCGAGGACATCACCGACTGGAACGAGGATCGCCTCGCAGACTGGCGGACGCGGACCGTCGGCTACATCTTCCAACAGTTCAATCTGATGCCCGTCCTCACGGCCTACGAGAACATCGAGTTGCCGCTCCTGCTGCTCCCGATCTCGAAGAAGAAGCGGCGGACGCTGGTGCTCACGGCGCTCGAGCTTGTAGAACTTGCCGATCGTGCCGACCATTACCCGCGTCAACTCAGTGGCGGCCAGGAACAGCGGGTGGCGATCGCCCGGGCTGTTGCGACTGATCCTGCGATCATCCTGGCGGACGAGCCGACCGGTAACCTCGACCGCGAATCGGCCGCGGGTGTCATGGACCTCCTCGTCAGCCTGAACCTTCGCTTCGGCAAGACCGTGGTGCTCGTGACGCACGACCCGGCCGTGGCCGGCCGCGCGACTCGGACGATGCGGATGCACAAGGGACTCCTTGTTGATCACCAGATTGCCATTGCTGATGAGGTGCCCGCATGAAGCTCCTCCACGTGACCATCCGAGGAATCCTGCGCCAGCCGGCTCGGACCATGCTCACGCTCATGGGCGTGGCGGTGTCAATCTTCGTCTTCTCGTCGCTTCTCTCGCTGGATCGCGGCGTGCGGCGGATGGTAGAGACGACGGGCTCAGACTTGGTGCTCACCGTGTTCGAGCGGTTCAAGGCCTGCCCGCCATATTCAAGGATGCCTGTGCACTACGCGGACTCGATCGCGTCGATTCCAGGCGTGCGTGAAGTCATGCCTGTGCGGTTTATGCTCTCCAACTGCCAGACAACGACAGACCTGGTCGCCGTCCACGGGATCGACACGCAGAAGCTCCGCGACTTCAGGGTTCTTGATCTCCCCGATGCGGAGTACGAAGCGTTCCAGGACGAGAGAGGCTCGGCCATTGTCGGACGCTCAATGGCCGAGAAGTACGGGTGGCGTGTAGGCGATCAAGTCACGCTCAAGGAGCTGCGCGGGATCTCCTTCGTGATCCGCGGGGTCTTCCGAGCTCCTGGGTCGGCGCTGGAATCGGTGATCTTGGTGGACCGAGAGTACCTGGAGTTGTCCATCGAGCAGGTGGGGATTGTGACTATGTTCCTGGTGCTTCTGGACGACCCATTGCACGTCGATTCGGTCAGCGAGACGATCGACGCGACATTCGCGAATGCCCAGACACAGACCAAGACCGGCCCGGAGCGGTCGTTCATCGCTAACGCCATCGCCGATTTCAGCGCAATGGTTCGGTTCGCGCAGGTCGTAGCCTATCTCGCCCTGATTCTGCTCCTGGTGTCCGTAGCCAACAGTGTCTCGATGAGCGTGCGCGACCGCCTGCGCGAGATGGCGATCCTCAAGACCTTGGGGTACAGGCGGTCCCAGGTCGCGGGCATGATCATCTTTGAGGCGGTCGTGCTGGCGGTGTTGGCGTCGCTGCTGGGCTCTGGCGTTGCCGCCCTGGTCATGAACTCCGGCGCACTCTCTATCAGCGTCGAGGGCTACACCATCTCCCCGCACATGTCGGCGGCGATGCTCTCTCTGAGCCTGCTCGTCGGGGCATTCATGGGGCTATTCGGAGCATATCTTCCCGCGCGACGCGGTGCACAATTGCCCATTGTCGCGGCGCTTCGGGAGGTCGACTGAATGAAGCTGCCATTACGATACAACCTCCGGTCCATCATGCAGCGGAAGACTCGGAGCCTCCTGACTGCGGGTGGTGTCGCGGTCGCCATCTTCGTCTCGGTGCTCATGATCGCGCTGTCGCGGGGGTTGCTCTCCAGCGCCCTCAATACCGCCTCTCCCGATACGGTGATCGTCCTGAGCAAAGGCGCCGAGTCGATGGAGTTCTCGGCCATCGACCCCTCCGACTTTCATCGGCTCACCAGTTCCGAGTTCATCGCTCAAGCTTCCGGCCGGCCACTGGCGTCGCCCGAGGCCTACCTCAGCACGTTCGTGACCTTCCCCGACGGAGACGTCGATGGGACCAAACGCGGAGTGATCCGTGGCATGTGGTCCGTCGGGTTGCAGGTTCACCCACAAGCCAAGATCGTCGAGGGCTCGCCGCCCGCCCGCGGCTTCGGCGTGGCGGTCGGCAGGCTCGCGGCGGTGAAACTCGGCGTGCCGCAGGCCTCACTCGCGGTCGGCAGAACCATCGAGTTCGAGGGTCAGCGATGGACCGTCACCGGGGTCTTCGAAGCACCCGGAACGACTCTCGAATCGGAGATCTGGGCGGACCTTGATGACATCCTGACGGCCAGCAAGCGGACGGACTACTCCGCCGTCTTGCTGACGACGAAGGGAGCCCAGGCGCAAGAAGACCTGCTGTTTGACCTCACCACGCGGACAGACATCCGGGTGGAAGCGAAGACGGAGCAGGAGTACTACGCCGCGATCGCCAGCAGTCTTCGGCCGGTGCAGGCGGTGAGTGTCGTCATGACCGCGATGCTTGTCTTCGGCGCAGTCATGGCGGGCATGAACACCATGTTTACCTCGATCCTTGGCCGGACGAGGGAGATGGGTGTGCTCCTAGTCCTGGGCTACAAGCGCAAAGCCGTGCTCTTGTCGTTCATCCTGGAGTCGGTGTTTCTCTGTGTCGCTGGCGGCACCGTCGGGACGCTCGCCGGAAGCGTACTCAACGGGCTTCCCATGAAGATCCCGATGGGCGCGTTCCGGTTCATGGTGGATGCGACGACGCTGGGGATCGGAGTGGGGCTGGCGGTTGTGATTGGAGTGTTGGGGGCGGCTCTGCCCGTGCTGCGGGTCGCCCGGTTGAAAACCGTCGAGGCCCTCCGGGCCAACTGAGTACAAAGGAGACATCAATGAAAGCGACAGCAAAGATCGTGGCGGCTGGCGTGCTCGCGGTAGGAGCGACAGCGGCCGTAGTCGGATGGATAGACGCCTCTTTGCAGACGGAACAGCCGGCTGCGAAGCCCACGGCACAGACCCAGCTTCCCAAGGCCGGGAACGTGCTCGGTGTAGACGAAGTGGCCAAGGATCCCAAGGCTCACCAAGGCCGCATCGTGGTCGAGGGCGTGGTGGACAAAGTGATGGTGTCGCGGCGGACCTTCACGCTCATCGACAGTGAGGAGTTCGCCGCCTGCGGCGTGACGACCTGCGCCGAGTACAGCCTCCCGGTCTCTGTGCCGGAGACGGGCTATCGCGGCGCGCTCCCTAAGGAGCAGGAGACGCTTGTGCTCCTCGGCGAACTCACCGCCCTCGACAGGGGCTTTCGCTTCGATGTTTTGGAAGTCAAAAGGGGAGACGCGGTCATCATTTCCAGAATTGACTGAGGGTCATGACCCTCAGAAATACAGGTGGAGAAGAGCCGTTCTTGTGAGGAGCAGATTGAGTTTCCGTTGCGTCAAGGCCGAGGGTGGGACGCTGGTCCGGGAGATCCGCCGGAAGATCGGGCAGCGAGCAGACGTTCTGCCGATTCGTCCTGGATTTTGATGGAGTCGAGAATCTCCATGATATGATCTGGCGGTTTTTCATCGTGGCGACCAGCGTCCTACCAGCAAGGTCGTGCGGAAGACCACAAAGCCGTCGCCTTTGTGGTCTGCCAAGCCATCTGGCTGGAGGCAAACTCGGCCGCGAGCGAATACATCCAGCTCTATAACGGCAAGACTGAGACGCTCGCCGCGTCTTTGGATCGAATCCAGCACATCGCCGCAGAAATTAGCACGGTCATCCAATGCTCCAACAGCAGGTGGCCGCAGTCTGGTTCAGTAGCACCCCGGCGGGAGATCGTCGGAGGTTTATGTTGGATCGACACACTCACGCTACTGATGGAGCGGGAGACACGTCCCCTCTCCTGCTCTAACTCTTCACCCTCTAACCCAACGAGCAGGTGGAGCGGCGATGACAGTCTCCCAAACCCCCATCCTGCTCAGGGCTACTTTAACCGCGAAAGCAAAATCCGTGATTCTGGGCTCCAGAGGCGGATTCCGCCTTCAAAAAGTTCAACTGGTGTCCTGTCACCCCGATTCCAATCTCCCGCCCCGCGTGCCATTGGTGCGTGGGGCGTTTGTATACTCGCACCATGCTCACAACACTGTTTGTCCTCGCTGCGTTATCCGTTGCCGAACCCGATCCCACGCTGCCGCCGGTGGCCGGACTGATCGAGCGGTACCGGGCCGACCTTGGCAGCTTCGAGCGGTTCGATGACGCGCCGATGTCGCCCGCGGCGATCGAGCGGTACGAGGCGTTCCACCAGGATTGGCTCGGGTCGCTCGAGGACGTCTCATTCGATGGCTTGGACGTCGACGGTCGGGCCGACTTCGTGCTGTTCCGCGAGCACCTGCGGTTCGAGATCGACCAGGCCGAGCACGAGCTCGCGAGCCTGCGGGAGATCCAGCCACTGGCGCCGTTCGTGGCCGACATCGTGCCGATGCTCGAGGCGCACCGGCGGATGGAACCGCTCGACGCGAAGCTGGCGGCCGAGACGCTCGATCGGCTGGCGGGCGAGATCAAGGAATCTACCAAAGCGCTCAAGGACGCGGAGGGCGAGCGCGACCGCGTCCTGGCCCGGCGGGCGTCGATGCAACTGGACCGCCTGATCTGGGCGCTCTCGTCGTGGAACCGGTTCTATGACGGCTACGACCCGGTGTTCTCCTGGTGGTGCGAGAAGCCGTACGACGCGTGCATCAGGGCGCTGCGTGAGCATTCCAAGAAGCTCCGCGAGCAGGTGGCGGGCATCACCGACGACGAGGATCCGGTCATCGGCGACCCCGTCGGCCGCGACGTGCTGCTGCGGATGCTCGGGCACGAGATGATCGCGTACTCGCCGGAAGAACTGATCGAGATCGCCGAGCGTGAGTACGACTGGTGCCTGGATCAGATGTTGCAAGCGTCGGACGAGCTTGGCTTTGGCAAGGACTGGAAGGCCGCCCTCGAGCACGTGCGCAGCCTGCATGTCGAGCCGGGCAGGCAGCCCGCGATGATCGCCGAGATGGCGCGCGAGGCGACGGCGTTCATCGAGGATAACGACCTTATAACCGTACCCGAGCTATGCAAGCGGACGTGGCGGATGTCGATGATGTCGCCCGAGCGGCAGAAGGTCAGCCCGTACTTCCTTGGCGGCGAGACCATCATCGTGTCGTACCCCACCGACACGATGGAGCACGCCGACAAACTCGCGAGCATGCGTGGCAACAACCGACACTTCGCTCGCGCCGTCGTGCACCACGAGGTGATCCCCGGTCATGGCCTGCAACGGTTCATGATGGACCGATACCGCACCCACCGCGGCCTGTTCTACACACCATTCTGGATGGAGGGCTGGGCGCTCTATTGGGAGATGAGGCTGTGGGATATGGGCTTCGCCCAGGGCCCCGAGGACCGCGTGGGCATGCTGTTCTGGCGGATGCACCGCTGCATGCGCATCATCTTCAGCTTGCGCTTCCACCTGGGAGAGATCACTGCGAGCGAGGCGGTCGACCTGCTCGTCGACCGCGTGGGGCATGTCCGCCAGAACGCGACGGCGGAAGTGCGGCGCTCGGTCAATGGCGACTACCCACCGCTGTACCAGGCCGCGTACATGCTGGGCGGCTTGCAGATCCTGGCATTGCACGAAGAGCTCGTCGAGAACGGCGACATGACCGAGCGCGAGTTCCACGACGCGATCCTGCGTCACAACGCGATCCCGATCGAGATGTTGCGGGCGATCATGTCCGGAGAAACAATCGATCGAGATTTCGAGCCGAGCTGGCGGTTCGCTGGTTGACGGTTCTTACCACTCGTCGCGATGGCGTCGCTTGCGGGAGACGGCCGACTTGACGATGCGGGACTTGTTCTTTTCACGTTCGCGGCGTTTGGCCAGCGTCTCGGCGTTGCGGGCCTGCTCTTCCTGGAGCTTCAGGTAGTTCGTGAATCGGCGCTCGTCGAGCTCGCCCACGTCGATGGCCGCTCGCACAGCGCACCCGGGCTCGCCCTCGTGCCTGCAATCGCTGAACTTGCACCGGGCGATGACCTCGGCCACGTCCTCGAACAGGTCGGCCACGCCGTCGTCGCAATCGCGGAGCTGGAACTCGCGCACGCCTGGATTGTCCACCAGCACGCCGCCCGAGGGGAGCGGCAGCAGCGATCGCGAAGTCGTCGTGTGGCGGCCCTTGCCGTCCTTCTCTCGGATGCCACCGGTGGCCTGGTCGCCCGCGCCCAGCGCGTTGGCAAGCGTCGACTTGCCAACGCCCGACGAACCCACGAGCGCGACCGATTGGCCCGGACCGCACCAGGACTTCAAGACGTCGGCTTGCCCGGCATCACGCGCATCCATGATGACCACGGACAAATCCGGGTGGAGATCGCGCGCCCGCTCTGCGAGCGATTCGGGATCATCGCTCAAGTCGGCCTTGGTTAGCACGACCACCGGCGTCGCGCCCGCGTGCAACACCATGGCCAGATACCGCTCGAGTCGGGACAGGTTAAAGTCCTCGTTGCACGAGCTCACGATGAACACCGTGTTGATGTTGGCGGCGATGACCTGCGGCTTGGCCTCTTCGCCCGCCGCCTTGCGGCTGAGCAGCGTCTGGCGTTCGAGCCGCTTGATCGTGCGATTACCACTTGAATTCAGCACCAGCCAGTCGCCCACCGAAACCCGCCCGTCGGCATCGGCGGACTGCACCGGCAGGCGGAACTGGCCGTCCTCGCCCTGGAGCTCGACCTGGATGCTGTGGTGGGCCGACACGCGCGCGAGCACGATCGCATCGAGATCGAATTCCGAGAGCTGCCCCTCGAAGAACTCGTTCCATCCCAGGGCGCGCAGGGCGGGGGTGGTCATGTTGGAAAGCCTGGGGCGAGAACTGGGCAAGGCTTGAACATCGGGTGAATCCTAGTGCCGGTACGATCCATCCGATGGCCCGCCCACGCCGCTTCGCAAGCCCGTCCCTCGTCGCCACCACCGCGGCCGCGTCGTGGCTCGGCATGATGGTCGTCCACGAATCGGGCCACGTGCTCGCGGCGTGGTTGTCCGGTGGTCGCGTGGCGAACGTCGTGTTGCATCCGCTGGCCTTCTCGCGCACCGACCTGGCCGAGAACCCGCACCCGGCGTTCGTGACGTGGGCTGGCTTGATGTGGGGGATGGCGTTGCCGGTGGCGGCGTGGCACGTCGCACGGGCGGCCCGGTGGAAGCTGGCGTACCTGCTCCGCGCGTTCGCGGGGTTCTGCCTTATCGCGAATGGCGCCTATCTCGCCTCGGCGATCATCGAGCCAATCGGCGATGCCCAGGATCTTGCCAGGCTCGGCACGCCGCTGTGGGTGATGGTGCCGATCGGGACCGCAGGCGTCATCAGTGGATTGGCGATGTGGAACGGGCTGGGCCCGAAGTTCGGCATCGGTCGCGATGCAACGATCGACCGTGCAGCGATGATCGCCGCGAGCGCCTCGCTGGTCGCGCTCGTTGTTGGCATGTTCGCGTGGTCGATGCTGACCTGAGGCAGGCCGTTACCCCAAGGCCTTCGCACCCGCCGAGGCGACGGTATGGTCGTTCTCCACCGTGCTGCCAGAGACGCCGATGGCGCCGACGATCGTGCCGCTCGCGTCCTTCAATGGCACCCCGCCGGGGAAGCTGATGAGCCCGCCGTTGGAATGTTCGATGTTGTAGAGCGATCCGCCCGGCTGGCTGAGCTTGCCGATCTCTCCCGAGTCCATGTCGAAGCCGCGGGCGGTGCGGGCCTTCTTGATCGCGATGTCGATCGAGCCGAGCCACGCGCCGTCCTGCCGGGCGAACGCGACGAGGTTCATGCCCGCGTCGACGACGGCGACGTTCATCTTCGTGTCGATCTTCGTGGACTCGGCGAGTGCGGCTTGGACGACCTTCTGTGCTTGCGCCAGGTTGATGCTCATCATGCTCTCCTTCTGTTGGGTGCGATGGACATGCTACGCGTCGGGCTTCGGCGCCTCGTGTCGTGCTCGTGCGTCGGGGAATACCATCGCACCATGCCCAACCCCTTCCACCTCGCCTTCCCGGTGCACGACCTCGAAGCGTCCCGCGCGTTCTATGGCGGCCTGCTCGGATGCCCCGAAGGCCGAAGCAGCGACCAGTGGATCGACTTCGATCTCTACGGCCACCAGATCGTGGCGCACTTATCTCAAGCCGCGAAGGATCCCGGCCCCACCAACGCCGTCGACGGCCACGACGTGCCGGTGCCGCACTTCGGCGTCGTGCTCGATATGGACGAATGGAAGGCCCTGGCGGACACGCTGCGTGCAGCGGGCGTGGAGTTCGTGATCGAACCGTATGTCCGCTTCGAGGGCCAGCCGGGCGAGCAAGCGACGATGTTCTTCCGCGACCCGTCGGGCAACGCGCTGGAGTTCAAGGCGTTCGCGGATCGGTCGAAGCTGTTCGAGAAGTAATCCCAAAGGAGGTGGCTCGTGAGCACAACGAGATGGCTGATCGCACTTGTGGCCTGTACACTGCCCCTTGGCGCGTGTTCGAGCGAGCAGGACGGTTCGCCAGCGCCGGAAGTGACCACCCTCGAAGAAACCACCCCCGAAGCAGGAGCCGAGGCGGGCGCCGCAACCCCGCCCGAGACCGACCCCGCTTCCAACCCCGCGCCCGATCCCGAGCTCCAGCCAGACTCGGAGCCCGTTCCCGAATCGGACGCGGCCGAGCAAGCCGAGGGCGATGCCGCGACGGGGATGGACCTCTACCGCCGCGCTCAGGCCCTCATGCAAGAGGGGAAGAAGCAGGAAGGCTACGAGACAGCGCAGGCCGCGATGCGAAAGTTCATCGACGAGGGCGACGACCTGGCGTGGATGATGCTCGAATCGGTTGAGGTCGGTGACAAGCGCATTGACGTCCACTTCAACATGGGGCCCAGGGAACGCGACACGACGCTGGACGGCATCGTCAGGCCGCTGAGCTTCCGGGTCTGGTCGGCCGGCGAGGATTCAAAGCTGCTCCGCACGCTCGACTACGAGAACGGCCGCTTCGACGGCCAGGTGCTGACGGCGGCCATCGGCGAACAACGCGGCACCGTGCACGGCAACCTGGGCATGCTCGAGCCGGGCGTGCCGTACGAGGAGATCGTTCAGAAGGTCGTCGAGATCGTGGAAGGCATGTAGCAACGCGGCTCAGACCAAGTCGGCGATCGCCGGGCCGAGCTCTGGAAACCGAAACTCGAACCCCTCGTCGGCCAGCCGCCGAGAGACGACGTACCGCCCGTAGAGCGCAAGTTCCGGATCGGTCCCGAGCACCAGCGGCGCACCAAGCCGCACCATCCACGCGAACGCCGGCAGCCCGATGGGCATGCCCATCGCCCCGCGCAGCGTGCGCATGAACTCGACCTGCGGCACCGGGCTCGGGGCCGAGGCGATGTACGTGCCGGCCATGCCGGGGTTGGTCAGCGCACACTCGAACAGGGCGTTCATGTCGGCCTCGTGGATCCAGCTCATGCCCTGCGTGCCCGAGCCCACGCGGCCGCCCAGGCCGAGCCTGGCGAGCAGCCGCAGCCTCGCGAGCGCGCCGCCGCCCGCGCCGCGGTCCTTGCCGATCACGAAACTCGTGCGCAACACCACGCCGCGCTGCTCGGGCAGGACCGCCTCGTGGAACGCCGCCTCCCACGCCTTGCCGACGAGGGGCGCCAAGCCAAGGCCGGTCGGCGAGTTCTCGTCGCACACGATCGACGGCGGATCGCCGTAGATGTGGGCCGTGCTCATCTGCACCCACACCGGCGGCGGCGCATCGACCGCCCGCACCGCCTCGCCCAGCACGCGCGTGGCCTCGACGCGCGAACGAAGGATCTCGTCGCGGTGGTCGGGCGTCTTCACGCAGTCGACCGTGCGGCCCACAAGGTTCACCAGGCCGGCCGCCCCGTCGAGTTCGTCCTTCCAATCACCAAGCGTTCGCGCGTCCCACGCCACGCGCCGCCACGGACGCTCGATCTTGGGCGCGCCGCGTGACAGCACCACCACCGGCACGCCGGCGTCGGTCAGGTGCGTCGCCAGCGACGTGCCGATGAAGCCGCTGCCGCCGGCGATGACAATGGGTCCGGGCTGGTTCGCGTCACGCATACGCCAGCACGGTAGCGTCCCTCACCCGCCCGCCGCGCATCGCCCCACGCTCTGCCCGGCACTCTGGCCCGCCAGCCACCCGCTCGCCCACGCCCACTGGAAGTTGAACCCGCCGATCCGCCCGTCGACGTCCAGGATCTCGCCGGCCAGCCATACGTTCTCGCACGCCCGGCTGGCCATCGTCGCGGGGTTGATCTCGCTGAGCGGCACGCCGCCGGCGGTCACCTCGGCGTGCGCGAAGCCGCGGTCGCCCGAGATATCGACACGCGTTGCGGCGAGCAGGTGCGCAAGGTCGCGCCGCTTCTCGCGAGTCAGCTGGCTCCCGGGGGTCGAGGGATCGATACCGGCCCGTTCGCACAGAGCGCGTGCCAGGCGCTCGGGCAGATACTCGCGGATGTACGCCAGCGGCGTGCGCGGGCCCAGCCCCACCAGGCCCGCGTCGATCCACTCGAAGGGCTCGCCCAACCAGTTGATGAACAGCGCCGCGTCCCGATCGTGATGCCGCGCGGCCGTGAGATAGCGCGACGCGTCCATCGGCCCCGGCCCGCTGAGGCCGAAGTGCGTGCAGAGCAGGTCGTTCTCGAAGCGCGCGAGCGTCTTGCCCGTGCCGCCGCGCACCTCGATCGTCGCCCGGCAGCTCACGCCGCTCAGCTCGGTGAGCCACATCGAATCGGGCCCCACGATCAGCGGCACGAGCGCCGGGAACACGCGCGCGGTGATGGTGTGCCCGATAGCGCGAGCGAAGATGTAGCCCTCGCCATCGGACCCGCTGCGCGGCAGGGCCATGCCGCCGGTGCACAGGACGAGCCGGTCGGCGCGCAGCGTCTCGTCCGCGTGCGCGCGGTGGATCAGGAACTGGTGGCCCTTGCGTTCGACCCGCGCCACACGCCAGGGGTTCCGCAGTTCCACGCCGAGCCGCTCGACCTCGCCCAGCAACGCGTCGAGCACGGTGCGTGCCTTGTCCGTCGTCGGGAAGAGCTTGCCGGTGTCCTCGCGCTTGAGCGTGACGCCGAGCTCACCAAAGAACGCGACGGTGTCCGCGACGCCAAAGGCGCGCAGCACCTTGCGGATCGTGTGGCGCGACGAGCCGGCGTACTGCTTCTCGTCCACCGCGTGGTGCGTCACGTTGCACCGCCCCCCGCCGGCGACGAGGATCTTGACGCCCACGGTCTTGGAGCCATCCAGCAGCACGACGCGCGCGGCCGAATCCCGACCGCCCTCGCGCAGGGCCCGGCCCGCGCTGATGGCCGCCATCAGCCCCGCCGCGCCGGCGCCGACGATGGCGATGGTGGGCGGTTCGGGTGACGGCTCGGCCATGGGCCTGAGGGTATGGGACGTTGGGCTCCCGGTGCGGCCGGCTCGCGCCCTGGTGCGGATGGCGTCCGCACTGGTGCTGGTGGCTCCCGCACTGGTGCGGCCGGCGTCCGCACTGGTGCTGGCGGCTCGCGCACTGGTGCGGACGGCTCGCGCACTAGTGCGGCTGGCTCCCGCACCGGTGTTGGCGGCTCGCGCACCAGTGCGGCTGGCTCGCGCACTGGTGCGGGCGGCGTCCGCAGGCCTGCGGATGGCGATCGCAGGGCTGCGATTCTCAATTGCACCGCTGCACTTCTCAACAACACCGCTGCGATTGGCGATCACACCGCTGCGATTCTCAACAACACCGCTGCAATTCTCAATCACACCCCTGCGATTCTCAATTGCACCGCTGCATTTCTCAATCGCACCGACAACGATCTGGACGATGTTCGGTCGCACCCCCGCTGGCGTGGCGTGAGGGGGGCTCACTCGAACACGGACCGTCCGTCCGGCCCGAGAACGCGCCGCGGTCGCGGGGGGCGCGCCCGAAGGGCCGATACGGCGCGGCCCGCGTGAGTGGGCCGGAGTCGGGGCGGTGGATGGGGTTGGGATATCGGGCCCGCTTATGGCGAGGTCGCGCCGACGGCGTGGCTGCCGACCCGCCTCCTGCGAGCGGGCTGCTTCCGCTGCACACATCCCAGTCGTTTGCAACCCGGTGTGTCACCGGCCAGAATAAATGGCATGCGCCGAACACCACTTCTCACCGTCTTCTTGATCCTGCCGTCTGTGAGCCTTGCCCAGGACGCCTGCGAACTGCAGCGGCTCGTGTCGCCACCTGAAGTCCCCACGTCGTCTTTCGCGGAAAGAGTTGTGACCAATGGCCAGCAATGGCTTATTGCTGACTCCTTCGCGAGCACGGCGTGCGGCGGTCCGCCCATCGAGTGCGGCACAGGCGCGATCTTTTCGTACGACATGAGCGATGGTGTCCTTGTCCATAGGCAGACCATCCTGCCGCCCGATACCCGCCTTTATGAGAGCGTGGGTGCGGGCCTCGATGTCGATGGGAGCAGGCTCATTGTCGGTATCCCGGGCAAGATTTGGCCAGGAGCATCGGGACGCACAGGCGCGGCGTATATCTACGAGTTCGATGGTGGGCAGTGGGTTGAATCTATTCGAATCCAGCCGCCACCCGTGGCCGAGGGCGGGTTTGGGGCCGTAGTGCTTCTGGATGGGGACACGGCGCTTGTGCGCCAGGTGGAAGGCGATCGGATCCATCGCTATCGGCGCACGGGCGACAATTGGGAACACTTGCAGATTCTGGCCTCTCCCGACTCGGTTCAGCGGGCGTGCTTCGGGTGCTCGATGGTTTCCGCGGACGGGTGGTACTTCATTAGCGCGTTCACGGATGCGTCGAGCTCTCGCGACGGCGGGTCGGTGTACGTGTACCGCCAGAGTACGGATGGCACACTGGACTTTGTCCAGAAGATCATCCCCGACGATGTGGGGTATTTCGGCGCTGGTCTTGATTTCAATGGCCAGACGCTCGTCGTCGGCGCTCCCATCACCTTCCGCGATTACTCCTGGCAGGGTGTTGCCCAGACGTACGAACTCGATGGCGACCGGTGGGTGCTGCAACAGGAGATTGTGCACAGCCGCCCGGCCGAGTTGGGCTACTTCGGCTGGACGGCCCGCTTCGGTGGCGATCGCCTGCTCATCACGACGCACGGCGAGTACGACCCATGGATCGTCAGGGGCATGACCTACAGCTACACACAGCATCCCGATGGCACGTGGCGCGAAGAGAATCGACTTGTGCCGACACCGGTCCGCTGGGCGGGGCAATACGGCTCCACCATGGCCAGCGACGGCCGGCACGCGCTCATCGGAGCCTTCGACGATCAGCGCATCACCGGCGGCGTCGTCGGCGCGGGCTACCTGTTCGACCTGGAGTGCGGCGCGTGCTCGGTCGACCTCGACGCCGACGGCTCGCTGACGATCTTCGACTTCCTGAGCTTCCAGAACCTCTTCGAAGATGGGGACGCCGCGGCCGACTTCGATGGCGACGGAGAACTGACGATCTTCGATTTCCTGGCGTTCCAGACGGCCTTCGACGCGGGGTGCGAGTAGCGGCTCGCCGGGCTTCTCAGCCCTTCCGGAACCCGTGCACCGCGTGGCGCTGCGGCACGCCGAAGGCGCGTTCGGCGTGGGTGGCGCGGTCCAGGGCCGCGTCGAAGGCGCGGGGGGCCAGCAGCAGCGCGATGGGCGAGATCGGGCGCTGGTCGCCGTCGTGCGCGGCGGCCAGCGATCGCAGGCGGGCCCGGAAGCCCCGGCCGCGGCCCATCGCCACACTGAGCAGGATGAACGCCCGCTCGCCCTCGGGCAGCCGCCGCCACACGCGGCCCAGCACGATCACCAGCATCGGAACGCCGATGGCGACCATGGTCAGCCCGAGCTTGATCGCCGGCGTGAGCGTGTCGGCCCAGTGAGGTTCGGCTTGCGGCTCGGCGAGTGCCGCGTCGTCGGTGGGCGCGCCGGGGTTGTAGATCTCGACCGGGCCGATGTCGACGCGGTTCTGCGCGAGCACGCACGCCGCCAGGGCCAGCACGGTTACGATGAAGATCAACTTCCTCACGCCACGGCCCCCTTCTCGCGCTTGGCCGCCTGCGACCGCGCCGCCCCGCGCTGCCAGCGCTGGCGGGCCTCGGCCTCCAGGCTGCCCATGCACGCCGCCGCGCGGGCCCGGGCCGAGGGATCGCTGTCGTGCCGGGCCATGTCGGCGATGACGGCGGCCAGCTCGGTCCACCGGCGGCCCAGGGAAAGTTCGGGCCCCCTTCGCAAGACACGCCCGGCCACCCACAAGCCCGACACGCGATGCGCCGGCCGCTCGTCGCCCAGCATGTTCCGAAGCGCCGTCTCGCAGGCCTGCTTCGTGCCGATGGCCGGCTTGCTCTCGACCCCCACGACCCCCACCAACCCGGCGCGCACGGCGTTGGCGCGCACGCGCTGGTGCGTGTCGGCGGTCAGCTCCACGAACCGCTCCGCCGGCGTCTCGATCAAGCCGCGCCGCCGCCGATCGTCGAGCGCCTCGACCGCGTTCGCTCGCACGCGCGCCGAGGGGTACTGGCACGCGGCCTCGAGCGCTTTGCTCACTTCCCGGCCGGGCGCGATCGAGAGCGCCCGCAGCGCCGTCGCCGCCACGCGCTGGCGTGCGTCGTCCTCGGCCAGCCCGCCCGCGGGCCCGGCGGCCATCACGGCGGCCAGCAGCGCGTCGCGCACGGCGTGGTGGCTCGCGGGCAGGCCCAGGCGGCGGGCGAGCGTGATCGCGTCGATGCGATCACCGGGCTCGCCGACCTCGATGGCGCCGATGAGCCAGGTGGCCTTGGGGTCGGTGCGCTTGAGGGCCGCACGCGCCGAGCAGGCCGCCAGCGGCCCGGCCGCGCCCACGCCCGCGCGGGCCAGCTCCTGACGCCCGATCATCCGCACCGCCGCGTCGGGGTGGCGGTCGAGCGCGCCCATCCAGGCGTCGATGGGCTGGTTGGCGGCGGGCACGGCTTCCAATGGCTCGCCCAGCCGGCTCAACGCGAGGGCGGCCGAGCGCGCGACCGCGCCGTTCGTGTCGTACGCCAGATCCTCGATCAGCGTGGGCGGCGCGAAACGCACGAGCGAGAGGCGGACGCGCGGGTCGTCGTCGTTCAGGCGCGGGGCCAGCACGCGGGCGCGGGTCATGCGGTCGATCTGCAGCGCCGCCAGCCATTCGGCCAGCCCCGCCCGCGCGGGGGCGTCCAGGCGTTCGATGGTGGCCTCGCTCGGCACCGGGCACGCCTCGGGCCACTCGAGGGGCGGCGTCGCGTCGGCATCTTCGGTGAGCTGGCTGGCCGTCTGCCTGAGCATATCTGCTGTCTGGCGGAGCCGGGGCCGTGCGTGCAGCGACGCCACGCGGCTGGCGCGCAATCGGCGTCGGTTGAGGTACGCGCGCTCCAGCACCGCCTCGTGCTCGGCGGGCGTGTTCGCGCGGCTGAGCCGATCGCCCGCGGCCTGGGCGAGGTGGTCCATCACGATCCACGACAGCGCACGTTGTCGTGCCAGGCCAAGGTCGGCCTTGCGAAGAACGGTGCGGAGCGCCCCATGCGCCGCGGTGGGCTTGGCCGCCAGCCAGTTCGAGAGCGGCGTGCCGATGCCCCGCCGACCCGCGCTCGCGCCGGCCTCGGTGAGCAGGGCCAACGCCGCGAGGAGGACGCCGAAGCGCCGGTGCTCGTCGAAGTGGATCACCGCGTGGGCGATGACCTCCTCGACGCCCTGGACGGTCGCCGGCTCGGCATACTCGTCGCCGGCGTCCATCTCGCCGGAAGCCACGCCAAGCTCGGCCGCGCGGCCCGTCGCGCGGACCAGGGCCCGCTCGGCGGCCATGGCCACGCCGCGGTCCTGGTCGCCCAGCAGCGGCGCGACCAGGCGGAGCGCCGCCAGCGAGCCCAATCGCCCGGAGACCAGCCCCGCCACCTCGCACGCGCTGGCCCGGGCCCGGGGATCATCGAGCCCCGCCGCCCGCTCGATGGCCCGCACCCACCGCGCGGCAGAAGCGCACTCCAAAGCCCCGTCGCGGAGCGACTCGGGGAGGGATTGCCAGTGGCGGGTGAGCTGGAAGAGGGCCTCGCGGCCGGCGGGCACGCCCTGGCCGCCGAAGACGATCTGGCTCGCGCGGTCGCTCACCGCGGCGAAGCCAACCAGCCCCTCGCCCTTGCCGGCCCTGCGGATGAGCCAGGCGGCGGCCCGCTGGCGGTCGCTGCCTTCGAGCCAGGGCAGGGCCTCGCCCAGGGCCAGGGCCCGCAGCCCAGCCGGCAGCCACCGGGCCTTGCGCAGGCCCTCGGATCGCCCGAGGTCGCTCAGGCTCTCCAGGCTCGGGGTTGGTGGGCGTGGGGCGGCCATGGGTTCCGTGGGGTCATGGGGTTGGGGTGGCGTGCGAAAGATAGCGGCCCGCCGGCACGGAGGGGCGCAGGGATTGGTATCGTCCCCACGCCGAGCAAGACGCCACAACGCGAGCGTCCCCGAGTTTTGTTCGGCTCCCGCGTGAGTTCGGCGATTATTTCACGTTTTAAGAGTCGTCGGCCCGCGGTTCGCCGGCGTTCGGTGGGGCGTGGGCTGGCTCATCTATCGGGAGGAGCCCGCCATGCTCGCCACTTACTCGTGGTTTGCGCCCGCACGCACCGCCAACCCCGTGGAGGGCCGCATCGAAAGGCGGCGGGTGCTGTCGTTTGCAATGCTCGCGGGCCTGTTGGCGATGCTCTTCGTGGCGGGCTTGGCCCAGGCCGATCAGGTCACCTGGACGGGTGCCGGCCGCGCGGGCGATTGGAACGACCCGGGCAACTGGGCCCCCTCCGGCCCACCCGACGAGGACGACGACGTAGTCATCCCCAACGTCGTTCCCTTCCCCGTGCTGCCCGAGATGGTCTGCGTCGGCTCGATCACCGTTGATGGCGGCGTGACCCTCGTCGGCCCCGATGGCGGGAGCAAGGTGACCATCAAGGCCAGCGGGCCGATCAAGATCGGCGAGGACGACTTCCCCGCGGCGATCTGCGCCACCGACGGCACCCCCCGCGCCATCCACGGCGGCGGCGTGTGCATCGAGTCCCAGGGCGCCTCGGTCATGATCTGCGGCACGGTCAAGGGTGGCGACGGCCACGAGGCCCCGGGTGTCCCGCAGGGTCGCGGCGGCGAGGTCGTCATCTGCGGCGCGGGCAACGTCACGGTCAAGACCAACGGCGGCGGAATGGTCTCTGGCGGCAAGGGCGGCGGCGGCCAGGACAAGGGCGACGGCGGCGGCGGTGTCTCCATCGTGTCCAAGCAGGGAAGCGTCACCGTGTGCGGCGATGTCAAGGGTGGCGACGGTTACGACCGACCCGCCGACTCGCGCGATCCCGCCGGCGATGGCGGCGACGTCGAGGTCTGCGCCCGTGGCAACGTCACCATCAAACAGATCGCCGACGACGACGTTGTTAAGGGCGGCGACGGCGGCGACGGCCAAGTCCCCGGAGCGGGCGGCGACGTCACGGGCAAGACCGACACCGACAGCGAGATCGACAACGGCGAGGGCAAGATCCGCGGGGGCGACGGCGGCGACCACAAGCGACGCGACGCCAGCGATCCGACCAGCAAGGGCGGCGACGGCGGTGGTGTCACCCTCAAGGGAGACCAGGACGGCGAGAAGGTCGGCGTCATCACCCGCGGCGATGTCAAGGGCGGCCAGGGCGGCGCCGACGACCCAGATGATCCCGCCACGCCCGAGAAGGACCGCGCTCGCGATGGCAAGGAGTCCATCTGCGGCCGCACGATCGTGGCCGAGGTCCCCGACGAGGACGACGGCACGCAATCGCGCTCCATCGATTGGCGCGCCCGCGAATCGATCAAGCTGGGCCAGTTCGCCGGCCGCCCGTTGCGCGCCGCCGAGACCATCGTGATGGTGGCGCCGGAGATCGACCTGACCGCCAACCGGCGCGGCCTGGTGCTCGCCCCCGGCGTGCAGTCGATTCTGGCCGGCCGGCTGACATTCGATCCCGGCACTCCGCTGGAAGAACTGGTCGGCGGAACGATCCTGCTCGATCCGCGGTGGCTCGACGGGCTCGGCCAATCGTTCGCCATCGAGCCCGAGCCCTGCGGCGAGTCGCGCAACCCCGGTTGCGACGGACTGGAAGCCGCCCTGGGCACCGGCGTGTGGGGCGAGCCGATCGCCGGAGGCGTGTGGGCCCGCGGCGGTGAGGTCGACAGCGACTGGTACCTGCTCAGCGGCGGCGAGGCGGGCGCGACCGCCGAGGTCAGCTTCGACGCCCAGTTCGACGCCATCGTGATGGTGCTCGACGGGCCGACCTGCGACGCTCCTCCCGTGGTCGAGGCATTCGTGCCCGAGGGCATGCCCCTGCGGGCGCGTGTCGAGTTCGGCAGCGACGAGATCGTGCTGTCCGTGCGGCCGGTGGTCCTCGACCTCGACTGCGAGCGGGGGAACAGGTATACCGCGACCCTGGCACTCGCCGAAGAGCCAGGCTGCTACGCCGACTTCGACGGCGACGGCGAGCTGACCATCTTCGACTTCCTGGGCTTCCAGAACGCCTTCGCGGCCAGCGACCCGGCGGCGGACTGCGACGGCGACGGTGAACTGACCATCTTCGACTTCCTGTGCTTCCAGAATGCCTTCGCCGCCGGCTGCCCATAAGCCAGCCGGCCCACAACCCGACTCTCCTCGGGCGAGGAGTGTGCTCCAGCCCCGCCCGGACGCTCGTCCGGGCGGGGCTCCTATCATGGAGCATGCTGGCCGCCCGACGAATTACATCGCCCCGCTGAGGGGCCCCCGCCGAGCCGCATCCCTTCTTCGCGGGCCGCTCGCCCGCGCTCGTACCATCACAGCCCTTGCCACTCTGCCAGACGCCCCCGAGCCCCGCCCGGGCGCGGTTGGCCCCATCGGAGCGTGACCCCATGACCGAATCGACCCAGCCGAAGCCCGACAAGGCCAAGCCCGACAAGAACAAGTACCGGCAATCGCTCAACCTCCCCCAGACCGACTTCCCCATGCGCGCCGGCTTGGTCACCAACGAGCCTGCGAGCGTGGAGCGGTGGCAGAAGGCCGGCGTCTACCAGAAGCTGCGCGAGCAGAGGCAGGACGCGCCCGACTTCGCCTTCCACGACGGCCCGCCCTACGCCAACGGCTCCATCCACCTGGGCCACCTGACCAACAAGACGCTCAAGGACCTGGTCGTCCGCAGCCAGACCATGATGGGCAGGGACTGCCCCTTCGTGCCGGGGTGGGACTGCCACGGCCTGCCCATCGAGCACAAGGTCATGGGCGAACTGGTCAAGAGCAAGAAGATCAAGGAGCTCGACGGTCTGGACGCGTGGGAGCGCCGCGCGAAGGTGCGGGCCGAGTGCGAGCAGTACGCGCGCACCTATGTGGACTTGCAGACCAGCCAGATGATTCGCCTGCTGACGCTTGCGGACTACGAGCACCCGTATCTGACCATCCAGCCCGGCTTCGAGAAGGCCGTGACCGAGGTTCTGGCCGACTTGTGCGAGCGCGGGCTCGTCTATCGCGCGCTCAAGCCCGTGCACTGGTCGATCGCCAACGAGACCGCCCTGGCCGAGGCCGAACTGGAGTACATGGACCGCGAGGACATCTCGGTCTTCGTCGACTTCGAGGCCGCCGACAAGGAGAAGGTCTACGACGCCTTCGGCATCCCCGACGCCGAGCGGCCCGGGCAGACACCCAGCTTCATGATCTGGACCACCACGCCCTGGACGCTGCCGGCCAACCTGGCCGTGGCGGTGGGGGCGAAGTTCGAGTATGTTCTGGCGCGCATCGATGGGAACCTGACGGTGGTCGCCGAGGCGTTGCTCAACACGGTCGCGAAGATGGGCAAGGCCGAGGACGTGCACGTGCTGGCGAAGACCGCCGGCTCGGCGCTCGTTGGGCTGAAGTACCGCCATCCGTTCCTGCAATACACGCCCGGCGGGGAGGAATGCGCCGACAAATGCTGGACGGTGTACGACGCCGAGTACGTCACGCTCGATGACGGCACCGGCCTGGTCCACACCGCCCCCGGCCACGGTGCCGAGGACTACGAGACCGGCAAGCGCGTGGGGCTGCCGATCTATTGCCCGGTCAAGGGCGACGGCACCTACGACGACACGACGCCCCAGTGGCTGCAAGACCAGCACATCTGGAAGGCCAACGAGGCGATCACCGAGCGCCTGCGCGAGAGTGGGCATTTGTTCCATAGCGCGAAGTTCATGCACAGCTACCCGCACGACTGGCGCTCCAAGACGCCGGTCATCTTCCGCAGCACCGAGCAGTGGTTCGTGTCGATCGACGGCACGTTCACCGTCGATGGCGACGAGAAGAAGAGCCTGCGCGATAGGTCGCTCTGGTCGGTCGACCAGGAGAACCCCGAGAGCGTCAATTTCGTGCCCGCGTGGGCAAGAAACCGCTTGCGTGGCATGCTCGACAGCCGCCCCGACTGGTGCATCAGCCGCCAGCGTGCGTGGGGTTTGCCCATCCCCGCGTTCCACACCGAGAACGGCTCGGCCGTGCTGACACCCACGCTCGTGCGCGAGGTCGCCACAGTCTTCGGCGAGCGCGGCAGCGACGCGTGGTTCACCGAGACGCCCGAGCAACTGCTCGCGGGCTGGGACGCGGGCAACGATCCCGACCTGCCCGACGAGCTCAAGAATCTGAGCAAGTCCAAGCTCCGCAAGGGCGAGGACATCCTCGACGTCTGGTTCGAGAGCGGCGCGACGTGGAACGCCGTCATGCGCCACCGGCTGGGCGTGTTCCCAAGCGAGTTGTACCTGGAAGGCAGCGACCAGCACCGCGGATGGTTCCAGTCGAGCCTCGCGTGCGCGATCGCATCGACCGGCAAGCCGCCGTACAAGGCCGTCGTCACCCACGGCTTCATGGTCGACAAGGACGGCCAGAAGCTCAGCAAGAGCCGCGGCGACACCATCGAGGCGCTCTTTACGAAGTACGGCTGCGACGTGCTCCGCTGGTGGGTCGCCTCGCTGAGCTACGAGAACGACGCCAAGGTCGACGACGAGTTCTTCGCCATCGCCGGCGAGGCCTACCGCAAGGTGCGCAACACCCTGCGCTTCATGCTCGGCAACCTCGGCGACTTCAACCCCAACGATGCCGTCGACCTGCGGAGTGTCGAGCCCACCAGCATCGACGCCTGGGCCCTGTCGAAGTTCGACGCACTCACGAAGGACGTTCTGGCGGCCTACGAGAAGTACGAATTCCGCGTCGCGCACGCGAAGCTCTACGCCTTCTGCAACGACACCATGAGCGCGGTCTACCTCGCGGCCATCAAGGACCGTCTGTACTGCGACAAGCCGGGCAACGCCCGCCGCCGGCGCACGCAGACGGTCTTGCACCACATCACCGACGGCCTGTGCCGCTTGCTCGCGCCCATCGTTCCCCACACTGCCGACGAGGCCTTCCGCGCCCTCCGCCGCGCGCCGGCCGACGATATCGACACCTGCGTCCACCTCAAGACCGTGCTGCCCGCCAGCGGCATCGTGGCCGACGAGCGTTGGGCCAGGGTCATGGACCTCCGCGACAAGGCGCTGGCCGCCATCGAACTCGCCCGCGGCCCGGCCGACAAGGGCGGAATGGACATCGACAACCCCCTGGACGCCTGGGTCACCCTACCCAGCCCCGAGGGCCTGATCGACGGCTTCGACCCCGTCGACCTGGCCGACCTGCTGGGGGTGAGCAAGGTCGAGGTCGGCCAGGGCGAGATCGCCGTGACCGATCACGGCTCCGACCCCCGCTGCGAGCGATCGTGGAAGCGTGACGGCACGGTGAAGGAACGCTCCGACGGCGGCATGCTCAGCAACCGCGACGCCGAAGCGTTGGGCGTCGCCTGAACCGATTCGGCCCGACCACACGCGCAACCTTTGCGCGTGTGGTCGGGATGTTGCCGGTATTCAACGTCCGAAAACCAATGGTCCAAAAGTGTTGCTCAAAAGCAACACAGCCGGAACCATGACCGGGCCGATGACCGATGCGATGGAGCATCATCGCGACAACGAGCCCTCCCCCGGCGACCGCCGGCCCGTCCGACGCCCAGCACCGGGCGTGCCCGGCATGGTGCCCGTGGCCGACAAGCTCACCAGCCTGGCCCACGACCTCAACAACCTGCTCGACGGCTCGATGCGGCAGCTGGCCATGGCCCGCCAGTCCCTCGACGCCGAGCTGAGCGAGGCCGCCGCCCGCGAGCTCGACCCGGTTCGCAAGCAGGTCAACACCGCCTACCAGGCCATGGAGCGGATGTGCGACATCCTGCACGCGACCCTCAGTGGCGCCCCGGGCGGTGCGGGCTCGCCCACGATCGCCCGCGGCACGCCTATCTCGCTGGCCGAGGCCGCTGAGCACGCCCTGGCGGTAGTCGCCCCCCTAGCCGCCGAAGCGCTGGCGACCCTCGAGGGCCAGCTCCAGGAGGGCGCCCAGCGGGTGCCGGCTGGCCCGATCTACCCGCTCATCCTCAACGGCCTGCGGAACGCCATCGAGGCCGTCGAGCGCTCGGGCAAGCCGGGCAAGGTCACACTCTCGCTGCACCTGGACACCACCGAGGACGACGGTCCGCAGGTGGTCCTGGAGATCCGCGACACCGGGCCGGGGCTTGATCTTGATCTGCCCCCCGGGCGCGTGTTCGAGCCCGGCGTGACGAGCAAGTCCAAGGGCTTCGGGCTGGGCCTTGCCATCAGCGCCGAGGTGGCCCGCGACATGGGCGGCACGCTCGAGCTCACGCCCTCGCGCGAGGGCGGGGCCGTGCTGCGGGCCCGCTACCCCGTGCCGCAAGACCGCGGCGCGCAGAGCATCGGATAACGCCCGATGGCCACCGAAGCGAAGAGCCCGCCCCAGAGCAAGCAGACCGCCACGCACAAGGTGCTGGTGATCGACGACGACCCCATCATCGCCGAGAGCTTGGCCGAGTTCCTGGTGCGCGAGGGCTACGAGGCCGCCACCGCCTTCGACGCCGCCGAGGCCATGGAGGCCCTGGCAGAGGCCGAGCAGCACACCGACGGCCCCAGCCGTGTGCCGCACCCGTACGACCTTGCGATCTGCGACGTCTCGATGCCCGGCATGGGCGGCATGGACCTGCTTGCGCACATCCAGAAGGAGCACGATGCCGCGGTCATCATGCTGACGGGCTACGGCACGATCGAGTCGGCCGTCGAGGCCCTGCGCCTGGGCGCGAGCGATTACCTCACCAAGCCGGTGGTCGACAGCGAGTTGCGTGTGTCGCTCGAACGCGCGCTCGGCCAGCACAAGCTGCTCAGCGAGAACCGCCGCCTCAAGCAGCAGCTCGCCGGCCGGTATGGGTTGGAAGGCATCGTCGGTCGCGATCACCGCGTGCAACGCATCTTCGAGCTGATCGAAGCTGTCGCGCCCAGCAGGACGACCGTGCTCATGAGCGGCGAGAGCGGCGTGGGCAAGAGCCTCATCGCCCGCGCCATTCACCAGAACAGCCCGCGGCGCAACGAGCCCTTCGTCGAGATCTCCTGCGGATCCATCCCCGAGACGCTGCTCGAGAGCGAGCTCTTCGGCCACGTCAAGGGGGCCTTTACCGGCGCGCACGCCGACAAGGCTGGACGATTCCTCGCGGCCGATGGCGGCACGCTCTTCCTCGACGAGATCAACAGCGCGAGCCCGGCGATGCAGCTCAAGTTGCTGCGCGTGTTGCAGGAGCGTCGCTTCGAGCCCGTGGGCAGCAACGAGACCATCGAGGTCGATACCCGCGTCGTGCTCGCTAGTAACCAGGATCTCGAAGCCCTTGTGGCCGAGGGCAAGTTCAGGCAAGACCTGTACTACCGCATTAACGTCGTGAAGATCGAGATCCCGCCGCTGCGCGATCGCGTGAACGACGTGCCGATGCTGGCCGAGCACTTCCTGAAACAGCACGCCGAGGAGCTTGGCAAGGCGTTGCTGGGCTTTGCCGATGACGCGATGGACGCGCTTCGGCGGTACAGCTATCCCGGCAACGTGCGCGAGTTGCAGAACATCGTCGAGCGGGCCGCCGTGCTGACGCGCACGCCAACCATCGCGCTGCACGACCTTCCGCCGCAGGTCATCGAGAACGCCACGGGCCCGCTGACACCCGCGTCGCACCGCGCGCCCGAGCCGGAAGTCGAATCGCCGTGGATACCCACGCCACTGGCCGATGCGCTGCGGGAGCCGGAGAAGCGGATTATTCTGAGGGCCCTCCAGGCCAACGACTGGAATCGGCAGGCCACCGCCGACGACCTGGACATCAACCGCACCACGCTCTACAAGAAGATGAAGGCCCTGGGGCTCGACGGCCCGGAAGACTGAGCACGGCGCGCCCATACACTGGGCCATGCGAGTCGCGACCTGGAACA
Organism: Phycisphaerae bacterium; assembly: GCA_030426395.1. Taxonomy (GTDB): domain Bacteria; phylum Planctomycetota; class Phycisphaerae; order Phycisphaerales; family UBA1924; genus JAHCJI01. The sequence goes on along the minus strand of JAUHYE010000002.1, from coordinate 22,563 downwards.
TCAACGGCATCCGCTCGGCCTGGAAGAAGGGCCTGGGCGACATGCTCGACGCCATAGACGCCGACGTAGTACTCCTGCAAGAAGTGCGGGCGATGCGAGAGCAGGTACCAGAGCCGTTGATCCACGCGGGCAAGTACAACATCGTGTGGAACCCCGCCGCTCGCAAGGGTTACTCGGGCACGGCACTGCTCAGCAAGAGCGAACCCAGGAAGATCACCTATGGACTGTGCAACGGCGTGTGCGATGAGGATGAGGAGGGCCGGTTGATCATGGCCGACGTCGGTGGTCTGGTCGTCGCGAGCGTCTACCTGCCGTCGGGTTCGTCGGGGGAACATCGCCAGGCCATCAAGGAACAGTGGATGCCGCAGTTCACCAAGTGGGTCGAGCCGCTGCGCCGCAAGCGCACGCCCGTGCTGCTGGGTGGAGACTTCAACGTGGCCCACACCGAACGTGACATCTTCTATGCCAAGGGCAACCAGAAGAACAGCGGCTTCCTGCCTCACGAGCGCGAGTGGGTGGGCGGCCTGTTCGATGCTGGCTGGCACGACGTGATCCGCGAGAAGCACGGCGACGTCCACGGCCCGTACACATGGTGGAGCAACCGCGGGCAGGCCCGAAGCCTCGATCGCGGCTGGCGCATCGACTACCTGTTGGCCAACAAGGCGGCCAAAAAGGTCATGAAGGATTGCTGGGTCGACCGCGAAGCTGCCGATGGCATCTCCGACCACGCGCCCGTGGTGGCCGATCTGGACCTGCCCAAGCCGTAACCGGGCGAAAGAAGGAACACCGCATGAAGGCCACCCTGGACGGCCAACCCCTGACGATCGACCGCCCCTCACTGGCCGCCGCCCTCGAGGCCGGCGTCGCCAACGCTCGCGAGCGAGGTCGCATCATCGTCGAAGTGCTGCTGGATGGCGAGCCCCTGCACGGCGAGGCCCTCGGCCAGCCAAGCGACGAGGCGATCGACGCCCAGCACGTCGAGATGACCAGCACCGATCCCACCTCGCTGGTGCGCGTCACGCTCTTCGATGCCGCCGACGCGATGGACAGCGCCCAGGACGAGCACGCCGCCTGCGCGGAGATGATCCACCGAGGTGATATCCGAGCGGCGATGGGCGCGCTCGGCCAACTGCTCTCGACGTGGCAGGCCGTTCGCGAGGCGGTTGCCCAAGGCGGGGCCGCGGTGGGCCAGCCTCTTTCGAGCTACGCCGCCGAGGGATCGCTCGACAAGCGCACCGAATCGCTATCGAAACAACTCGACGACCTCAAGCGTGCGGTAGGCAACGACGATCTCTCGACCGTGGCCGACCTCCTCGAAGACGATTTGCGCGCCGAAGCGGGGCTGTGGGCCGACACCCTCCGGCAGATCGCCGAGGGCATGAAGCCTGACTGAATTGGAGATCCTGTCCTTACCAGCAGGGCGACGAGTGGCGGCCGTGATGGGATGAGCTGTACCCGCGGTGGCCGACGTACCCGTGGTGCCCGCCTGTGTAGTAGCCGCTGCCCTGCGGCGTGCCGTACGACGAGGCCCGGGCGTTCTGATCGCCGATGACCGCGCCGCCGATGCCGCCGAGGATGGCGCCCATCGTGACGGCGTCGCTGCGATCGCCGGTAACCGATCCGATGCCCAGTCCGGCCAGGCTGCCCAGCGCCGCGCCCGAGAATGCGCCCTGGAGCCCGTTCGAGCACCCGCCCATCAAGGCAAGCGGGACAAACGCCGCCGACACTGCCAAGCCCTTACGCCAGTTCGTCTTGCGGATCATTGTGAACACCTCCGTTGGTTCGAGCAGCAGCCCCCGCGCAGCTGAGCACCGGCGGCCTCGGTCTAGTAAAGACTTACTAGCTTTTGGAGAGGATTGTTTCAGTCAGAGGTGGAAATTAAGGGTAAATACTAATTTGCGTTGCCCAGCAAAGCCACCCAACGGCGATTTCCGGGATACAATGTCCCCCGATTGCCTCCCTAGCTCAATCGGTAGAGCAGCTGACTCTTAATCAGCGGGTTATAGGTTCGAGTCCTATGGGGGGTACTTTTGCGGCCCTGGCGCTCTGTCAGGGCTGTTTTTCTATGCTGGATTAGGCCGCTTGCTCCGCCGCCACGCGTCCCAGCTATACAACGCCAATGCCGTCCAGATGAGACCGAACGCCGCCAATGTGGTCCTGTCGAGTTCCTGGCCGAACACAATCGAGAGGATGAATTGGCCCGTGGGCGCGAGGTATTGCAGCATGCCCAGGGTGGCAAGCCGAAGCCGGTGGGCGGCGGCGGCGAAGGCGACCAGCGGCACGACCACAACCACCCCGCCCACGGCCATCAGCGTTGTCCGCATTGGCGGCCCCTCGACGATGCCCGCCTTCTCGGTCAGCAGCAGCCATGCGTAGATGCCGATGGCGGCGGGCAGCATGGCCAGCATCTCGACGCACAGTCCCGGCGCCGGCTTGGTCTGGGCACGCTTGCGGACGAGGCCGTAGAAGCCGAAGCTCAGCGCGAGCGTGACGGCGATCCACGGCAGCCCACCGCGATGCCAGGTCAGGATGACCACCGCGACGAGCGCCATCAGGATGGCCACGATCTGCGGCCGCCGTGGGCGCTCGCCGAGCAGGATGACCCCCAACGCGATCGATACCAGGGGCGTGATGTAATACCCAAGGCTTGCGTCAATTAGGCGTTCGGTCGCGACGGCGGTGACGAACGCGAACCAGTTGCACGCGATCAACGCCGCGGTCAGCAGCAGCACGCGCAATCGCTTCGGGTCGGTGATCGCCGCCTTGAGTTCACCCATCCGGCCAGTGGCGATCAACAAGAGAAGCAGCACGGGGATGCCGAAGACGACCCGCTGGGCGACCAGTTCGATCGCCGGCGTGCTCCAGTCGCCGTGCGAAAGGGTGCGTACGTAGATCGGCACGACGCTGCCCCACCAGATGTAGGCCAGCAGGCCGTAGGCGACACCGGCCGGGCCGGGCGATTGGTCGGGTGTGGGCATGGGGACCGATCGTAGCTGGGGTCGCAACCCCGCCCGGCCCTGGCTGGTAGGCTCTCGGGAGGTCCGCCATGCCGCTTGCTCTTCTCGCGATCGTTCTGTCCCTTACCGCCTGGTCTGCCACCCTCTGGCAGGACGGCCAGCCCGAGTACGACCGTGAACTCGACCGCAAGGCCCACGCCGCCAAGGCCGACCGTGTGTATCCGGCCATCGAGCGGGCACCGATCTCGACTTTCGACAGGGCGCAGGATCTCGCCGACGCACTCCGGCCCACGCTGCTCGCCTACGCGAAGGAGGCTGGCGCCACGATCGACGATGCCTCGCTCCACACGCTGATCGATCAGGCCGCCGGCATGCTGTGGCATCGTTTCGCGCAGGCCGACCCGACTGCATATACCCAGTGGCGTCTCGACAACGGCTACCGATGGCTCACCGAAAGCGAGATGCAGAGCGCATTCATCGTGAGTGACTGGCCGTACTGGTTTGGTGAGGAGCCCTGGCCAGGCTACGACAAGATCGACGAAGCGTGGGCGAAGTTCTGGAATCGCCAGACCGATGATGGGGATGCGCTCGTCGTCACGTCATGGTCGATCGGCAACCCGGGCTGCGCTATTGCGACCATGGAGGTCACTCCGGAAAGCATCGAGTTCTACCCGCTCTTTCGGGAGACCGATGACATGGCTTGGGCATTGGCGCATACTGGCGGGTTTCGGTCGTGGTTCGTGGGGCCCGTTCCCGGTGTGCGAGACATGCTCGAGCGCGACGGCAAACTCACCACGGCCCGCATCGGCATCTTGTGCGAATGGAACGACGGGAAGATCCGTCCGCTGTATCTGCTCTATGTGCGCGATACCGATGGCCGCTGGTGGCTGCAAGGCGTCTCGGTCACCACGCTCTCCGACTGGACCCGGCCGATTCCCGAGTTCTGAGCGGCTTTCCGCACCCAATCGGCAACTCGGCGTCGGGAGGCCCTATGCTCTCCCATGCCTTTGATCGTCACCGGAACCATCGGAATCGACACCGTCTACACCCCCGACCACGGCCATCGGGAGAACGTGCTGGGCGGTTCGTGCACCTACTTCGCGGCCGCCGCCTCGTTCTACTGCGAGCCCATCCGCATCGTGGCCGCCGTGGGAGAGGACTTCCCCGACGAACTCCGCAAGACCATGGAGCAGTTCAAGGGCGTCGACCACAGCGGGCTGGAGGTCCGCAAGGGCTCCAAGACCTTCCGCTGGGGCGGCAAGTACATGGAGAACATGGACCAGCGCGAGACTCTGTATACCGACCTGGGCGTGGTTGCCGAAGAGCCGCCCGTGGTGCCCGAACAATTCCGCGACAGCAAGTACGTGTTCCTGGCCAACACCCACCCTTCGGTGCAACTCGGCCTGCTCGAGCAGCTCCCGCAACGCAAGCTGGCCGTCGCCGACACGATGGACCTGTGGATCGACACCGCCAAGCCCGAGCTCATGCAGCTCTGCGAGAAGATCGACGGCCTGGTGCTGAACTTCGATGAGGCCGAGCAGCTCACCGGCAAGCGCAACCCCGTGACGGCGGCGCGGCACATCCTCGAGATGGGTCCCAAGTTCGTCGTCATCAAGAAGGGCGAGCACGGCTGCATCATCGTGCACAAGGACGGCATCTCCGCCCTGCCGGCCTTCCCGACCGAGAACGTGGTCGACCCCACCGGCGCGGGCGACAGCTTCGCCGGTGGCATGATGGGCTCGCTCGCGCGCGAGGGTGATGCCGGCGTCGATCCCACGTCCTTCGACGCCATCCACCGCGCCGTTGCGCACGGCACGATCATCGCGAGCTACAACATCGAGTCGTTCAGCCTCGATCGCCTGGCCACGCTGACGAGCCATGACCTGGACGTCCGCTTCGACGAGTTCAGCCGCATGACCCGCATCGGCTGATCGCACCGAATGACAATGGACAAGAGCCAGCCCGACCCGCGGTACCTCGAGCCCTACCGCGAGGCGGTTCGCGCGCACGGCCCGGGCTTCGAGGCCCTGCTGTGGCGCAGCCAGGAATACCAGGTCAAGCGTTTCGAGGTGCTGGCCGAGGTATCCCGGCCCAAGGGCAGGGTGCTGGCCGATTTGGGGGCGGGGCGTGGTGATCTGCTCGAATATCTGCGAGCCGTTGATCAGGCGCCGTCGAAGTACATCGGGGTCGAGGGCATCTCCGAGCTGGTCGAACCCGCTCAGAAGCGATTCCCCGAGAGCCAGTGGGTCGTTGCCGATTTCGTGAGCGACAGGTCGCTGTTCGAGCGGTTGGTCTCAGAGTTCGGCGTCTCGGTCGTCGTGTTCAGCGGCTCGCTCAACACGCTCGACGAGCGCACGGCCATGGTCGTGCTCGACCGCGCGTGGGACGCCTTGCACCGGTGCGACGGCGCGGTGCTCGCGTTCAATTTCCTGAGCTCGGCCGGTCGAAAGCGGCGCGAGGCCACCGGCCCGGCCAATCGCTTCCACAGCGGCAACGTCTTCAAGTGGGCCCAGCGCGCCAGCGGGCACATGCTGTTCCGCCAGGATTATCTGGGCCCGCACGATGCGACGGTGGCGGTGTACACGAGCCCGTCAAAGACTCGCGCATAAATCGGCGCACGAAAAACCCTCGCGCTTGCGAGGGTCTTGCACAGGTACGTTACTCGCCCAGTTCGGGCCACAACTCCGCAAGATCGGGCGAGATCGGTCGGCGGATGCCGTTCTCGTTCAGCACCGCCTCGATCGAGTCGAGGATGTCGGTGCGCTTGTAGACCAGCCGGTCGGCGCCGCGGTCGTAGAACTCGAATGTGATGAACTCTTCCGAAGAGTTGGCCAGTTCCTTGAGCGTCTTGACACAGTGCTCGAGGCTGGTGATCGTCGTGTCGTTGATGCTCTTGAGCGTCGAGAACGGCGGGATCTCGTAGGCCAGGTTCACGCGGTGGTTCAGCAGTCCACCGGCCATGATAACGTATTCCTGGATCTCCGCGTCCTCGTCCTTGCCGGTGTACGCGAGACGAGCGATCGGGCTCTGGCGTGCGGCCAGGCGATCGACGCCCAGCCCGTACACGTGCCTTTGGTAGACAGGCGTGAAGACGAGCGGGCCGAAGACCATGTAACTGGGGTAGGTGTTGTCCAGCTCCTCGAAGAAGTCGTCGTCGCCGCGCACGACGGGCGAGCGAACCTCGATCTGCTCGCCGTTACGCAGCACGCCCAGCGTGATGGTGTCGTCGTCGTTCAGGCCGTGCTCGACGAAGTACTCGAAGTACAGGCGGAGGTCGTCCGTCAGGCTGACCAGGCCCTGGCTGTCGATGCTCCGCCCGGCGATGCTCGTGACCACGTCCCACGACTTGAGCGGGTTGCCCTCGACTTCTTCGGATACCACCATGCCCTCGAGCTCGGAGGTCAATCCAAGCTTGGCGCGAACGCCCGGGTTGCGGGTGTTGTCGAAGCTCTCACGAAGGAACGGGCGGCCGTCGATGTCGCCGTCCTTGACGTCGTCCAGGAAGAGGCGGATCTCCTCGTTGGGGATGATGTAGCCGATGTTGTCGGCCTGCGAGATGCCGCTGAAGGTCAGGCCGATGACCTCGCCGTCGACGGTGACCGGCCCGCCCGAGTTACCCGGGTTGAGCGCGGCGTCGACCTGGATGCGCAGTCCCAGCGTGCCGGCCTGATAGCCCACGAACTCGATGCGCGAGACGATGCCCTCGGTGATGGACAGTTCCTCGCCGCCCATCGGGTAGCCCAGCGCGTTGGCCTTGTCGCCGATGTCGGGCAGGTCGGCGGCGAGCGCGGCCATGGGCACGCCGTCGATCGAGTCGGGGTCTTCTAGTTCGAGCAGCGCCAGGTCGATGCCGGTGTTGCGGGCCACGACCCTGGCCGCCAGCCGCTGGCTTGTCAGGTAGGGCTGCACGAAGATCTGCTGGCCGTACTCGACCACATGGGCGTTGGTCAGGATGCGTCCGCCGTCGATGACCAGGCCCGAGCCGGTCGAGTCGGTGGCCTGCTGGCGGGTCCAGGGGCGGGTCAGGTCCGGGCCGCGGGAGGTCGTGAAGATCTTGACCGTCGACTGGCGGATGTCCGTCGGCACCGCCTCGGGCTGGCCTTCCATCACCAGCGTGCCGGTAATGTCGTCCTGGGCGGCGGCCATCGGCAGGCCGGCGGCCAGGCAGGCCGCGGCGCAGGTGCCGATCTGGAGGGTCCGGATAAATCGAGCACTGGTCTTCTTCACGTCATTCTCCTGGGCCGGTCTTGAGGTCTGGAGGGTTTGGCCGGTCGGGGACGGCCATTCACAGCGTAGAGCCCGCCGCCGACCCCGGCAGACGCGCCCACCACACGCTAACATCGGCTCCCATGGCCACCATCATCGTTCTTCAGGACGGACAACACCTCGGGCCCGCTCGCTTGGGGGTCACCCTGCGCGACCACGGCTTCAAGCTCGACTACCGCCGCATCGACCAGGACGGCGAGGCGGCCGTGCCCCCGGACATGGACGGCGCCCAGGGCCTGATTGTTCTGGGCAGCCCCGCGTCGCCCAGCGACGACCTGCCCTGGATCTCCCGCACGATGGACCTCATCCGCAAAGCCCACGAGGCCGAGATGCCCGTCATCGGGCTGTGCATGGGCCACCAACTCATCGCCCGTGCCCTGGGTGGAGAGGTCGAAAAGCTGCCCAAGATGGCACTGGGCTTCGAGCCCGTCGAGCTGACCGTGGCCGGCCAGACCGAGACCATGCTGGCGGGCGTGCCCTGGAAGCTGCCCATGTTCCAGAGCCACGAGAACCACGTCTCGAAGGCCCCCCCCGGGGCGACCGTGCTGGCCAAGAGCGCGACCACGCCCGTCGAGTGCTTCAAGGCCGGCATCCGAACCTACGGATTCCAGTACCACTTCGAGTTCGACCGCCCCGGCATCACCCGCCACTTTGCGTTGCTCAAGAAGACCCACGGCGACCTGCCCCTGACGCTCGACCAGCTCGAGGGCCAGCTTAACGAGCATTACGCGATGTTCGCCCGGGCTTCAGATCGCCTGTGCGTCAACATCGCTTCTTTCGCGGTGCCGTTCGACCGTCTCCTGGCGGTGTAGCAGTGGCAGCTCCTTCGACGACATCGCGGCCCACGCGCCTGCGCATCAACGCCCCGGCCGATTTCGACCTGGCGCGCGACGCGTGCTCGTACGGCTACTTCCTGCTCGAGCCCTACGAGTGGTACCCCAACTCGGGGGTTTACTCAGCCGCGCTCTCGCTCGAGCATGGCGGGGCGTTGGTCGTCATCCGCCAGCAGCGCGTGGGCATGCACCTGAACGTGACCGCCGACCGCCAGTTGGCACGCGGAGAGTGCGCCCAGGCCCGTGCCATGGTCACGCGCATCCTGCGGCTCGACGAGAGCGAAGAAGACATCGCCGCCTTCCACGCCATCGACGAGCGTTGGCGTTTTAGCGGCCGCGGCCGCCTGATGCGTTCGGCCACGTTGTTCGAGGACATGGCCAAGACCATCACGAGCTGCAACGTGCAGTGGCCCGGCACCATCGACATGAACGCGGCACTGTGCGCCCGCGTCGGCTCGCCCACGCCCAGCGGCGTGCACGCGTTCCCCACGCCCGAGCAACTCGCGAAGAAGAAGGCTATCTGGCTGCGCTCGCGTTGTCGCGTGGGCTATCGCGACCAACGACTCATCGATCTGGCCAAGCTCTTCCATAAGGGTCAGATTCCGCAGTCCTGGCTCGAAGACCCGCAGACGCCCGACGAGGAGGTCCGCCGATTCCTGCTCGATTTGCCGGGCATCGGGCCGTATGCGGCGCACAACATCATGCAACTGCTTGGCCGCTACGGATTCCTGCCGCTCGACACCGAGAGCGTGCGTCATGGCCGTGCGGTGCTCGGCTTCGACGGCACCGACCGCGAGGTTTCCAAGCGGGTGGCGGCCCACTACGAACGATTCGGCGTCGGCCAGGGCGGGCAGGCCTTCCGCAGCTACTGGCTCGACATGTGGATGGGCTACGAGACCTGCCGCGGCCCGGCCCACACCTGGGATAAGCGCACAACCGGTCGCTCGTTCACCGCCGCACAGCTCAAGAGCGATGAACCTTCACCACGCAAGCGGCAGAAGAGCTCCTAAGGGCAGCCCGCGTCGAACGCGTTGCTGAACGCCAGGAAGTCGAACAGGTCGTACACGCCGTCGCGATCGAAGTCGCCGGCTTGTGCCTGCGCATCCCAAGCGCTCTGGAAGGCCAGGAAGTCGAACAGGGTGAGTTGCCCGTCGAAGTCGAAATCGGCTGGGCAGGGTGTGCACGCGAGCCGGGCGCTCAGTGCGGCATCCTGCACGGCGTTGATCTCGGCGCTGAGGTCGCTGAACGCGTCCTCGATCATGAACACGCCGCCGAGGATCGGCTGGCCGGCTTCATTCAGTTCGATCCATGGCGTATAGCCGAACGCCCCGGGGCTATCGATCCGCCGCGAGCCATCGGGCCGGCCGCGCACCCAGCAGCCCAGCCCGTAGTTGCGCTCCAGATCGGGCGAGGGCGTGCAGCGGATGGGCAGCCCGTCGGTCATGTCGGTGAACATGAGTTCGATCGACGCGGGCTCGAGGATCCTCGCGCCGCGGTACTCGCCGCCGTTCATCAGCATGCGGATGACCCGGGCGTAGTCGCCCAGGCTGCTCTCGGCCCCGCCGGCGATGAGGGGGTTGTCGGTCTCGTACAGGCCGTCGTAGTTGGTCGAGGTCAATCCCAGAGGCGACGCGACGCGCTCTTCGAACAGCGTATCCCAATCAAGCCCCGTGATGACCTCGCACACGCGGCCCGCGACATGCATGCCGACCTGTCCGTAGCAGAAGTCGGTGCCGGGCGTTGCTTCCAGCGGTGTGAAGAGCGCGATGCGCGTGACCGCCTGCGCCAGCGTGATCGACGGATCGAACGCGAACACGCTGTTGCTGGGCAGTCCCGACGTGTGGCTGAACATCTGCCGCACGGTCATGGTGCCCTTGGTACCCAGGAACTCGGGCAGGTATGCCGACACGGGCGCATCCAGGTCGAGCCCATCTCGCTCCACGCACGACATCACCACGATCGCGGACAGCAGCTTCGAGGCGCTGGCGATGGGCACGACGGTGCCGGGGTTGTAATCGCCGTAGTAGCTCTCGAGGCTCGTGCCGGAAATGAGCGGGTCTTCCAAACGCAGGCTCGCGCCGTCGAGCAGCGGACGGGCGTCGACGATGGCCTCTGCGAGCATGTTGGTCTGTGTGTAATCGCATTGTCCCAGGCACGCCGGCGCCAGGCCCGCCAGAGCCGTCAAAGACATCATCACTCGCATGCGTAGGTCCCCCAGCATTGATTGCCACCAGATTCGCGGCAGGCCTCTCCGAGCCTAATAATGATACTCGATGAACGCCTTGTTCCCCAGGGCATTGCCCGGCAAGAGCGCGAAAACACGGGTTACCGCTAATCGCCAATTGGCACAGGAGGGTGACATGAGCGAGGGCTCCAACCCCGAAATCGACGCGAAGATCATCTCGGGCCTCAACAGCCTGCTGGCCGATGCGGCCGTCTTCCGCTACAAGCTCCAGAACTACCACTGGAACGTGCGAGGTCGCCAGTTCTTCGAGCTTCACGCCCAGTTCGAGGAGCTCTATACCGCGTGGACCACGCACCTGGACGACATCGCCGAGCGCGTGCGTGCCAAGGAGGCCGCCCCGCTGCCCACGCTGGCCCGCTGCCTCGAGCACACGCGCATCGCCGAAGAGGAAGGCACGCCAGATGAAAAGCGGATGGTCGAGAACGTGGTGGCCGATCTGCTGAGCATCCACCGCGAGGTGCGCGAGGTGATCGAAGACGCTGAGGACGGCGGCGACCGCACGACGGTGAACCTGCTCGACGACATCGGCGACGAGATCGAGAAGAAGGTGTGGATGCTGCGCGCCTGGCACCAGGGCGCGTGAGGCCTCAACGCGGGTCGTTCACCCAGCCGTACTTGTACTCGCTGCTGAACGTCATCGCTCGCCAGCGGCCGCCGCGGGCGCTGAGGTAGAAGTGGGCTGCCGTCAGGTCGCTCACTTCCAGACCTTCGGGCGCGTCGTCGGCCGGCGGGGCCGTGCCCTCGGCGTGCCCGTCAAGGAATGCCATGATCGACTTGCCCGTGCCACCCCCGCCGTCGTGGCGGCGGTCGAGTTGGTCGAAGCCCTTGAACGTCAGCATCTCGTCGTTGGCGTGGTAGAACGCGGGGTTCTCCTCGACGAAGATCGGCACGCCCGGCAGATTCTCGAGGGCTGTCTCGTCGTCGAGCCAAACCCCCCCGCTCCAGCCGCGCTCGGTGGGGTTGGCGTAGTAGCCGAACTGGGTGTGCGTGCCAAGCCGGACGCCCTCCACCTGGTGCACGAAGGCGAAGTCGCTGTCGACCTCGGCGTGTGAGAACAAGCCGGGAGGGGGCGTGGGGGCCATGCCGCCCGAGGCGCGGTGTGGCAGGCGGCGGCCATTCACGGCGCACTCCAAAATCTCGTCGTCCGTCAGATACCCGCCCGAGATCAGCACGCCGGGCTGGGCGGTGTCGCCCTCGATGGTCTTGAGCCAGTTCTGGGCCGTCCAGACGCGGTCCTTCGAGTCGTTTCCATACAGGTTGGCGATGGTCGAGAGTTGGCCCATGCGCTGCAGCGTGATGGTGCTGCGGGCGCTCTGACGGGCGCTTGCGACGGCCGGCATGGTGATGGCGGCGATCACGGCGATGATGCCGATGACGACCAATAACTCGATGAGCGTGAACCCGGGTCGGTCCGGGCGAAGGCGTTTGGGCATCGGCGGCTCCGCTGGCTGTGCCCACCGCCCGGCCCCTGCGCCAAACGGTGACTCGCCCCAGACTTCGACCGTTCCCAGGCCCGACTTCACGCCCCTTTGCCAGCTTGGCCAGATCCTCACAAATCGCCGCTTGGTGGCCCGTGCCGGCGGTACGATCGATGCGATGCCCCCCCCGACCGAACAGCCCGGCAACACCCCGAGCCCACTAGGCACAACCAGCCAGGAGTGGGTCGACGCCGTCGGGCCGCGGGTAAAAGGCCGTGGGTTATGGGCCCTTCGGGCCTACAAGGCGTTCATGCGCGAGGGCCGGACCGACGACCCGGTGTTTCGCGAGGTCGGCGAGCCCCAGGTCGGCCCGATCCTGCGACGCGAGAGCGAGGACACGCCCGAGGGGGTCATCACCAAGTTCGTCCAGCAACTCGACATCGAACGGCAGGGCGTGAGGCTCGAGGCCGAGTCGGTGGTTATCCCGATGATCGGGCGGCGGGGCAGGCTGGCCCACTCGCTGTGCGTCAGCAGCCAGGTGGGGTGCGCCATGGGCTGCGGCTTTTGTGAGACGGCCCAGATGGGGCTCATGGCCTCGCTCACGCCCGCCCAGATCGTGGGCCAGTGGCACGCGGCGAGACACCAACTCGGGGCGTCCCCGGCCAACCTGGTCTTCATGGGCATGGGCGAGCCGTTGGATAACACCGACTCGGTGCTCAAGGCCATCGAGATCCTCACCGATCGCTCGGGCGCGGGTCTGGCGATGAGCAAGGTGACGGTGTCAACTGTTGGCCGACTCGACGGGTTGGCGCGACTTCGCGAGGCCGTGCTGCAACCGGGCTGGCACCGGCTGGGTGTGTCCATCAGCCTGAACGCGCCCAACGACGAGATCCGCAACCAGATCATGCCCATCAACCGCGCGATGCCGATGGGCCAGCTGCGTAACGCCCTGCTGGACTTTCCCAATGGCACGGGCAAGCCCTACCTGATCGCGTACGTGCTGATCCCGGGATTGAACGACGCGATGGAGCACGCCGACGAATTGGCCGAGTGGGTGTCGCCCTTGCGGTGCATGCTGAACGTGATCCCATATAACCCCAGGCGTGACAGCCCGTGGCCCGCGCCCGAGGAGGACAGCGTCGATCGCTTCGTCGAGCGCCTGAACTCGCGAGGTGTGTTCGTCAAGCGGCGGCGCACCAAGGGGCGCGGCACCATGGCCGCGTGCGGGCAGCTTGGCAACCCGGCCATCCGGCGGCGCAAGATCGTCGGACCCATGGCGCCACTCACGCCGATCACTATCGGCGGCGAGAGCTGACGCGGGTGCGGGGCACCGAGCACTGGACCAAGCCCAGGCGGCGCGTGCATCGGCGTGTGGTGCTGGGGGTGTACCTGGCGCTGCTGCTGATTTCGCACGTGGTCTACGAGCTCGACCCCACGCTGCTGATGGTGGCAATCAAGCCCACGCCGTCTGGCGAAGTCACCCTGCCCGAAATGACCGCCGAAGGCGTGCGCGAGGGAGACGAGGCGCGCGTCGCGTACATGGCGTGGCAGTCGGGCCAGCCCGAGGCGCCGTTCGTGCTCATGATCCACGGCTCGCCGGGCGATGCGACGAACTTCCAGGCGCTCGGCCCGGCACTGGCGCAGCGCGGCATCGATTCGATCGCGGTCGATCTGCCGGGGTTCGGCGGTTCGGAGCCGTGGGTCCAGGACATGTCGGCCCGAGCGATGGCGCGGACGTGTCTGGCGTTGCTCGAGGAATTGCACGCCGAGGGCAAAGCTCCGCAACGTGTCCATGTGCTCGGCTGGAGCAACGGTGGGGCGGTCGTGCTGGAGATGTCGGAGCTGGATGATGGCTCCCGGGTGGACCTAGCGTCGCTGGCCATGATGATGGCCACCGGCGCGCAGCGGACCGAGGGCTCGGGCGATTACCTGTTCGAGAAGGCCAAGTATGCGCTCGGGTACGTCGGCGTGTTCGGGGCGGTCGAGCTGGTGCCACACTTTGGGTTGCTGGGGCCGCGGACGTTCTGGTACTCGTTCATCCGCAACTTCATGCATACCGACCAGCGGCACCTCGACACGGTGCTGCGTGATCTTGACGAGCCGCTGCTGATCATTCAGGCCCAGCAGGACTTCCTGGTCGCACCGTGGGCCGCAGAGGAGCACCACAAGCTCGCGCCTCGCTCGACATTGGTGCGGCTCGACGGCGGGCACATCCTGCCGTTTACCGAGCCCGAGGTGCTCGCTTCGCACATCGCCGCGTTCGTGCGCGCGTACGAGGATCCGGCTGCCATTCCCGTGCGCGCGACCGTGGACGTTGCGTCTCACGTGGAACACAATGTCGTCACCCGCGCGCTCGACAGCGGCGCTACATGGCTGCGGACGCGGCATTGGACGCTCGAGGCGCTGGTCGTGGCACTCATCGCGGTGGCGTGGTGGCGTGTCGGGCTTGTGATTGTCGCGGCGCTGGTCGCGGGGATGTACGTCGATTACGGCGTGGCAAGCGTGGGGCTCGCAGTGGCGATCGCCATCCGCGGGCCGGGTGTGTGGCGGCGTGTGACGTGCCTGTTTGTGGGCATCATCGCGCTGTTCCCGGCTTGGTTGTTCATGCGTTTTGGCGGGTGGTGGGCGGTCGAGCGGTATGGGGTGATCGCGTTGCTGGTGGTGATCGTGCTGGCGGCACCGCTTACTTGGATGCTGCCTCGCATGTGGACGCGGATCGGACGCCAGCGCATTCGCGCGCAGGTGTGGCGGTGGCTGAGCCACGAGTTCTGGCCGAGCTGGGTGAGCTACGCGTCCCTCACGCCCACGTTCGTCACGCAGGCGCTGCGGTATCGGCACACCGTCGTGTTCACGGCGACCAACCCGGGCATCGCGGGTGCCGGCGGGTTCGTGGGCGAGCGCAAGAGCACCATCGCCGGTGCGCTCGAGAAGGCGGGTGCGCCGTTGCTGCCCACAGCCCTTTTGCGAATGCACAGCGATCCGCAGCGGCGGCTGGCCCGCGTCGAGAAGCTGCTCAAGCTGCGGCCCGACCTGGGCGGCTACCCGGTGGTCATCAAGCCCGATCGCGGCGAGCAGGGCCGGGCCGTGCGCGTGTGCCACAACACGCAGGACGTGCGCGAGCAGATCGACCGCGTGCGCACGGACATGGTTATCCAGAAGTACGACCCGGCGCCCCACGAGGTCGGGCTGTTCTGGGTTCGGCTGCGCCAGCCCGGCCAGCCCGACGAACACGGTCGTGAGGGCGAGATCTTCGCGGTCACGCGCAAGATCTTCCCAACCATCGTCGGGGACGGCAAACGCACGCTGCGGCAACTCGTGCTGAACGACGACCGCTTCCGTGTGCAGGAGCCGGTGTTCGCCAAGCGGTTCGGCAAGGCCATCGACCTGGTGCCGCCTGAGGGCGAGCGGGTGAAGATGGGGCTCGCGGGCAATCACGCGCAGGGTTGCCGCTTCGAAGACGGGGCCGACCTCATCACCGATGCGCTCACCGACGTGATCGATGGCATCTGCCGGCGATTCCCGGGGATGGATGGCCAGCCGGGCGGGCTGGATATCGGGCGCTTCGATATTCGCTACAGCGACGAGGAAGAGCTGAAGGCCGGGCGCGGGTTCAGCGTGATCGAACTGAACGGCTCATCGGCCGAGGCGACCAACGTGTACGACCCGACGCGCACATGGTGGTGGGCCATCGAGGTAATGAGCAGGCAGTGGGCCCACGCGTATCGGCTTGGCGCGATGCGGCGGTCGATGGGGCACCGGCCGCTCGGGCCTTTGGAGCTGATCCTGATGGTCCGGCGTGCGCGACGGATTCCGGCGGGCGAGGTAGCGGATTAGGCCGCGATCGCTCGAAGGTAGTCGGTCATGCTCTCGAGTTCGGCGCTGTCGATGTCGTCCTGCTCGAGGCTGAGTTCGAGTAGCACGTCGGCGGCGGTGGCCGAGCCGATGGGGAAGCGGTGCATGGCCTGGCGATGGCCGGCCTGATCGATGATGTAGGCGACGGCAAAATCGGGGTCTTCCTGATCCTTGAGCACCTCGATGGAGCCCGAGTGGAACTGGAACCGGCCCGCCTGCATGCCCGAGTCCTGCTTGAGGCCCTCTTCCATCGACTGCTCGATGAGTTTCGTGAGTGTGCCGTGCACGCGCATGCCCAGGGCCTCGATGTCGGTGATGCCGTCGGCGACCTGGCCGAAGAACTCGCGGACGGTGGCGTATTCCTTGCACGCGTCGGCGAAGATGGCGCCGATCTGGTCACCGGTCAGGCTCGTGAGCTTCTGGCCTAGCGTGGGCAGGGGGACGGCCATGGCGGCTGGCGGCTCGTGTTCGATGTGCATCGCGCCCACGTAGAACGACACGCGGTGCAGCACGTGCACGGGCTCGGTGCTCTTGAGGTTCTGCGGCGGGCTGTGGTGCCACAGGATGGGCTTGGCCAGCACGTCGGGGACGCGCCAGCGACGCATCAGGGCGCGGGCCATATCGATGTGGGTATAGGTGAAGTGCTCGGCCTCGCATTTGAACGATCGCGACGGCGGCTGGTTGGCGGGGCAGGCGGCGTCGAACTGCGACGGGCCGATGAGCGTGCGGGCCAGGGGGATGCCCGCGTCGAGCATGAGGCCGATGAGGAATGCCTCGGCATAGAGGTTGGGTTTAATGCGTTCGGCCAGCTTGGCGGCGAAGCACGCGCGCAAGAGGCTCTTGCCCCACATCAGGCGGCCGTAGCGTTTCTCGCCGCCCGCGTCGATGGCTCGGCTCATGTAGAAACCCAGGGCCAGGGCGCGGATGCGATTGATGCCCAGCAGCACGCAGGCGCGCTCGAGGGTGGTGACGGGCTCGCGCTGGGCGAAGTAGGCCGAGTTGCTCATGCGGAGCAGGCGGCCGCTCAGGGCGGTGTCGGTGCGGATGACGGTGGCGAAGTCCGAGAGCCCGGCGTCGGGGTCGGAGACCAGTTCGAGCAGGCGTGCGGCCACCTCGGGCTGGGTCTCGATGATCATCGCATCGAGCTTGCGCATGAGGAGGTCGGTGAGTGCCTCGACCTCGGCGCTGCTCAGGTTGGCGCGGACCTTCCCTGCCACGGCGTTCCCCCGCGCCCACGGCTGGGCAGGCGCTGCCAGCAGACCATCGGCGGGTGGCGGGGGGCGACTTGCCGGGATCGGAGGGAAGGGGGGTGGGTGGTGAGGGTTGTGCGGGCGGGGGTCAGGGTTGCAGGCGTGTAGCGTACCAGGGATCGTTCTGGCTGGAACGCGTCCAGCGGGCGCGGTCGTGGATGCGTGCCGGACTGCCGACCCATAACTCGACCTCGGTGGCGACGATGCGGAAGCCGCCCCAGTGGGGGGGGCGGGGGATGTCCAGGTCGGCTCCGTGGGGCGGGGGGTTCTTGGGGTCGATGCCGAAGCGTTCGAGGGTGGTGGTGAGCTTGTCGACGAGCGCCTGGCGCGACTCGATGGGCCGGCTCTGATCGCTGGCCCAGGCACCCACGCGCTTCTCCCAGCTTCGGCTGGCGAAGTAGGCGTCGCTCTCGGCGGCGGGCAGGGGCTCGACAATGCCGCGCACGCGGGCCTGGCGGTCGAGAGCGTCCCAATGGAACACGGCGGCGGCGTGGGGATTCGCGGCCATGTCGTTGCCCTTGGCGCTCTGGCCGTTGGTGAAGAACCAGATGGCGCCCGCGTCGATGTCGATGCCGCGGCAGAGGACGACGCGGACGTTGGGCAGCTTGTCGGTTGCTGTCGCAAGTGCGATGGCGGTGGGGTTGGGCTGCACGCGCTCGCGCTTGGCGAACTCGACCCACTCGTTCAAGGTCGGGAAGGGGTTCTGTGGAAGCTTGTCGGGCAGTTGCTCATCGTTGGTCGTGCCATAGGCGTGGATGGAATCGAGCGGGCCTGAAAAGTGCGCATCGGAAGGGGCTTGCGAACCCGTGGCGCGGGTCTCTTGCATGTTCTCGTTCTGGCCTTCTTGTCCTGAGGTCATGATTGATCGTACGCTGACCCCTGGCGAATCTTCGGAGCACGCATGGACGCGAACGGGCAGGGAAAACAGGGGTTTCGCAAGGGTGGTCCTGATGGTGGGCCGCCGGCGATCGACCTGTCGCGTGTTTACGACAAGCTGCCGCCGCATGCGCCCGAGGCCGAGATGGCCCTGCTGGGCTCGGTGATCCTGGACCCCTACACGCTGGCGGAGATACTGCCGTTGGTGTCGGTGCCCGAGGACTTCTACCGCCAGAGCAACGCGACGGTGTTCCGCGTGCTGAAGGAGGTCTACGAGCGCGAGCCGCAGGCCGATCTGAACGTGGTGGCCGACCGCCTGCGCGAGCGGGGGGAACTCGAGGCCATCGGCGGGGCGGCATATCTGGCGAGCCTGGCCGAGGCCGTGAGCACGCCGAACAACGCGGCGATCTACGCGAGGCTGGTGCAGACCAAGAGCCGCCTGCGCAAGCTGATCGCCGCGGCCAACCAGATCGTGCACGAGGCGATGCACGCCGGGCAGGACGAGCCCGAGGAGGCGCGGCAGCTCATCGATCGTGCCGAGCAGAGCATCTTCGAGATCGCCGACGACGACCAGTCGGCGGACATCCAGAAGCTCGAAGAATTGCTGCGGGCCGAGTACGAGCGCATCGCCGACCGCGACGCCGGAGCGACGACGGGGCTCAAGACGGGCTTCAACGATCTGGACGAGCCTCTGAGCGGCTTGCAGGACGGCGAGATGATCATCATCGCGGCCCGCCCCTCGATGGGCAAGACCGCGCTCGCGTTGAACCTTGCCGAGCAGATCGCGATGGGCGGGGCGACGCCGTTCGCGCCCGCGGGTGACGAGCGCGTGCCGGTGGGCGTGTTCAGCCTGGAAATGAGCAAGAGCAGCCTGGTGCAGCGTCTCATCAGCGCGTACTCGGGCGTGGACAGCCACAAGCTGCGGACGGGCCAGTTCAGCCAGGACGACCTGGTCAATCGCATCCGCCCCGCGTGCGAGACGCTGGAGCGTGCGCCGCTGTACATCGATGATTCACCAGCGTTGAGCGTGACGGCCTTGCGTGCCAGGGCGCGTCGCATGAAGCAGCGGTTTGGCATCCGCTGCGTGGTGGTCGACTATTTGCAGCTGCTGACCGCCCCGAGCGCCGGGCGCGAGAGCCGGCAGGTGGAGGTCAGCACGATCAGCCGTGGCATCAAGGCGATGGCGCGCGAGCTGGAACTGCCGGTGATCTGCCTGGCGCAGTTGAATCGTGGCAGCGAGCAACGCGAGGGCAACCGCCCGCGCATGAGCGACCTGCGCGAGTCGGGCAGCATCGAACAGGATGCCGACGTCGTGCTGTTGCTGCACCGCGAGGCGTATTACCACCTGAGCGATCCGGCGTGGATGGAAGAGAACGAGGACCGCGTCAACGAGGCCGAACTGATCATCGCCAAGCAGCGTAACGGCCCGACCGGCATCGTGAAGCTGGTGTGGGACAACCACACAACGCGGTTCAAGAACCGCGCAGGCTACGCACGCAACGACACCTGGGCCAAGGACGAGCCGGTGGGCAGCTTCGAGGCCAAGGGCGATGCCGCCCCCATGGCTGGCGGATCGGCCTTCGGCCACCGCCCCCCAACGGCCGACCGTGCGGCGGACAACCGGCCCTTCGACGAGCGCGTGGACCACGGCAAGCCCGATTATCTCGATGCGGACGACGACACGCCGCCGTGGTGATCGAGAGGCGGTACCGGTACGTTTTGGGTTTTCCGAAACGTCAGCGTGTTACGAGCACCCGACGTCGAATTCGTTCTGGAAGGCCAGAAAGTCCGCGATCGTGAACTCGCCGTCGGGTACGAAGTCGGCTTCGGGGGCCAAGCCTTCAAACAGCGACGTGAACGCAAGGAAATCGAAGATAGTGAGCTGGCCATCGCGGTCGAGGTCGGCGCGGCACCCGGCGTCGAGTTCGAAGATGTTGACCAGCCCGCGAGCAGCGTCGGTGCACGCGGTTTGCCGTGCGCCCCAGCCGCGGACGCCCATGACCAGGTCTCCGCCCACGAAAGCAACCGAGCCGTTCTCGCCGGCGAACCCCCAGGCCGCCGAGCCCGAGGCGAGCCTGCGGTAGGCTTCATCCTGCGTCCAGCCTTCGTCCGGGTGATCCTCGAACACGATCGCGGCCGGCCAGCCGAACGTGCTACCGATGTCGACGCGGCCGAAGACCGCGAGCCTGGCGCCTTGCAAATCTAGCCGGATTCCCATGTCGGCGCCGCGTGCGCCGCAGTTGGGTGTCAGCGTGCCCTCGACCTGGAAGCTGCCGCCGGGCACGCGCTTGAACGTGACGATGGTGCCGCACAGGTCCGAGCCGAATGAGCCTCCCGCCTTGGTTGCCACCATGCGGTCTCCGCTGATGGCGACGGCCGCGGGCCAGGTCTGCTCGAACATGTCGAAGTGCCATGTCGACGGCGTGAGGGTCCGCAGGTCGTACAGCCGAACGCCGCCGGGGATGTCCGCGGCCGAAACCGGCGCAACAGTGGTGACGACGAACTCGCCCTCGGCGTCGACCGAGGTAAATGCATTTGAGCCGCGGTTGGGCCCGCCCTCGGCCAGCAGGAGCCGCCAGCCATCGCCGTCACGTTCATAGATGGCAATCGCGCCGCCTCGGTCGGGAAGCGCCGACGCGCGGGAATCGGTGATGACTACGGTGTGATCGGTGAGGGCGACGGCGGTGCCGAAGCGTGACCACAAGATGCCCGGGATGTCGGGTGGCTCGAAGGTGTGGGCGAGTTCGAATGTGCCCGCGCTCGATCGCTCGTAGAGGAACGCGCGGCCCGCGTCGGGAGCACCGACAATCATGGAGTCGCCCGCGATGTCGATCGATGCGCCGAATCGCTCTGCGTCGTCGACGGGGCCGATGACCTCTTCGATAAAGGTCCAAGTCGTATCCGTTGCTCGCTGCCAAACCTGGACCGTGCCGGACACCGCTTGGCTACCACGCGTCGCGCCAATCTGGGGCACGACGAGCGTGTCGCCGTCGCCGGCGAGCGTGGGCGAGAATGCGCTCAGGTCCGGATCGTCGCAGCGTTCGACCGGGCCGAAGGTCTGGACTGGGAATAGCTGTGTCTGGGCCTGGGCGAGCGTTACGACTCCGGCGAATACGGAGAACGCGAGCAACTGGGTCTTGGTTGTGTTGATCTGCATCACGGGCACCCCGCGTCGAATTCGTTGAGGAACACCAGGTAATCCAGGACAGTCAGAGCACCGTCGGCGTCGAAGTCGGCCTGTAAGTCTCCCGCGTCGAACAGCGTGCCGAAGGCCAGGAAGTCGAAAATAGTCAGTTCGCCGTCCCCGTCGAGGTCGGCGCGGCACCTGACCGGGCAATCGCCGAGTGCGAGCGTTCGGACGCCGAGTTCGACCACCTCGGCAATCTGGCCATCCAGCCGAACCGCTGCGGCGCCCAAGTAGAGATCGACAGGCCACGCGGCCAGGCGGACCATGTTGCCCGGGTCGGTGGTGTCGAGGTAATACAGCGAATCGCCGCCGAGAAGCAGGCGATTGCCACTCGCGCCGGCCATCGTGTTGACGGGGATTCCGAGGTCTTGCTGGCCGATGAGTCGCGGGGCCGTCGGCGTGGAGATATCGAATGTCCACATACCGCGAACGGATTCGGTGAAGTAGAGCCGGTCGCTGTCGATTGTCATGGCCAGGCCACCCTGCATGCCGGGCAGGTGGGCGGCGATCGTCGGTCGATCGGCGTTGGTGGCGTCGAGCACGTACAGGCCACTCTCGTAGTCGGCCACGAAGACGAGGTTCCCGCGAACCTCGACGGCTCGTGCGTCGGTCGACGCGCCGAACCGGCCCGTGAGTCTTGGGTTTGCGGTATCGGTGATGTCGAGGAAGGCCACGCCCGCCGGGCCCATCGCGAGCGCGACGAGCGGTTGGTCGGCCAGGAAAGCACCATCGGTGGGGTCGAAGGTCGGTTCGATGAACGACACGACGGTGGGCTGCGTCGGGTCGGCCAGGTCGACGATCCAGAGGCCCACGTCTTGCTCGCCGACGATGGCAAGGTTCCCGTTGGTTCGGACGAACCGTGTGAGGCCGTCGAATCGCAACTCGCCGATGGTCATTGGGGCCGCGGGATCCGAGACGTCGGTGATGTGAAGAGTCTGGTTCGAAACGTGCGTCACCAAGTCTCCGGCGAACTGGGCGTCGTGGTTGTCGAAGACGCTGGTCGAGGCGATCAGCGGATCTGCGGCGACCTCGAAGCTCAGCATGTGCAGCCCGGCGATGTCGAGGATCGCGGCTACCGCCGTGTCGCCGACGGCGTCTGGAGCCATCGATATCGCTTGCGGGCTGCCGCCCTGCCGGACGTGGCGGTGCATGATCACCGGTGCGGCAGGTTCGGAGACATCAACCGTGATAATATCGAACGCCTCGATGACGGCGTTCTCACCTCGTACGTCAAACCGAATCGGCGATCCGAACTCGGTAGTGTTGAGTACCTCAACGGGAGAGCGCGGGTCGGCGATATTCCAGGCGCGAAGGGCACTCGGAGCGCGAAACCAGAGAATGTCGCCGCTGAGCCTCATGCTCTCGTCGCTGATAAACGAGCCGCCCGTGGGGATCTCGCTGAGTGGCCTGGGATTCGTCGGAGTGGTGACGTCGTACAGACGGATGACGTCCTCGGAGTCAATGGCGACGATCAGCACACCGGGCACCATGATCATCGCCTCGATGCGTTCTCCGATATCGAGTGTGTGCACCAGCGAGAGGGCGGTGGGGTCGGTCGCGTCGATGAATTCCAGGATTTGGTTTGGCGCCTCGGTGGCCACGATGAGCCCATCGGAGTACCCCACATGCTCGTAGTGCTCGCGATCGTGGTAGACGCCGATCTCGATAGGGTTGGCGGG
>JAUHYE010000077.1 GCA_030426395.1 Phycisphaerae bacterium | reverse complement strand
TAAGTGTGCCTGGAGCCGGGGGGCCCTTCGCCGCACGTTGCGTTAGCCCTGGCCCGGAGTCCGCATGCCAACCGGTCGCACGCCCCCCATCCAAAATACGGACGCCGATGCGCGGGCGATACTCGACGCGTTGCCGCATTGCGTCGCACGTTGCGACGCGGTACGGGATAGTCGTGGGCGGATCATTGATTTCCACTTCCGGTATACGAACGCCGCCGCCGAGGCCGCTTGCTCGCAGGAGCAGGAACTCGCCGGTCGTGAGCTGCGCGACGTTGCCCCGGGCCAATCCGGGGCCGATCTCTTTACCGCGTGCTGCGGTATCGTGGAGACTGGTCAGGCGTACGAAGGACAACTCCTGCTCGAAGATCACGACGGCGAGTCCGAGACGCTGGACATCAAGGCGAGCAAGCTCGGCGACGGCGTGCTGCTGACCTGGCAAGCGAGCGAGCGAACGAACGACTCCGACCAGATGCAGAGCTTGCTCGAGGCCGAGCCCTTCCGTCGGGTGTTGATGGAGATGGCCACGCCGGCGATGCTGCACGACGAGGATGGTCGCATCCTCCTGGTGAATCGCGCGTGGACCGAGATCACCGGGTACGCCCACGGCGACATTCCGACGATGGACCATTGGATCCGTCTGGCGCACGGCGAGAATCGGCCCAGGGCGCTGGCGCGGCTCGAAGAGGTGTACCGCCAGCGCGAGCGTACGGACAACGGGGTCTGGACCGTCCGCACCGCCAGCGGGCAGGAGCGCACATGGCACTTCTACGCCGCGCCGGTTGGCCGGGACGAGCGTGGCCGGCGTCTGGTGCTCAGCACGACCGTTGATGTCACCGACGCCCACCGCGCGCAGCGGCGCATCGAGTCGAGCGAGCGATTCACCCGGCGTGTGCTCGACCGCGTGCTGGCGTTCGTGGGCGTGCTCTCGCTGGATGGCACGCTCCTGGAAGCCAACCAACTCGCCATTGATGCCAGCGGCGTACCCCGCGAGGAGGTCATCGGCAAGCCGTTCTGGGAGACGTACTGGTGGAGTTACGACCCCAAGATCCAGGCCGAGCTTCGCGAGGCCATCGAGCGAGCCCGCGGGGGCGAGGTCGTGCGGTACGACACCCAGGTCCGCGTGGTGGGAGAGGGTCGCCTGTGGATCGACTTCCAACTCGCCCCGCTCGTGAACGGCCATGGCGAGATCACCCACCTGATCCCCTCGGCCACCGACCTCTCCGAGCGTTTCGCCGAAGCCACGGCCAAGGAAGAGGCTCGCCGCTGGCTCGAGCGCATCGCCCAAGCCACGCCAGACGTTATCTTCGTATTCGATCTTTCCACCGGCCAGAACGTCTACGCCAACGACACGATCACGCAGTTGCTCGGCTACACGCCCGAGGAGATGGCCGAGATCCCCGAGATGCTGGGGCGCGTGATCGTGCCCGACGATCTTCCCGATGTCGAGGCTTTCTTCGAGGGAATGCGCACGGCGGCGGCCAGCGAGACGCGCGTCAACGAGCACCGCGTCCGCCATCGCGATGGGGCGATCCGCTGGGTCGAGGCCCGCGTCACGCCCTTCGCGCTTGCCGCCGACGGATCGGTGACCCAGGTGCTGGGCCTGGCCCGCGACATCACCGCCCAGCGGGCGGCCGATCGCGCCCTGCGCGAGTCCGAAGAGCGGGCCCGCCTGGCCCAGCGCATCGGCGGCGTGGGCGCCTTCGACTGGGACATCGTCCACGACATCAACCGCTGGTCGCCCGAACTCGAGATGCTCTACGGCCTCGAGCCGGGCAGCTTCGCGGGCACGTACGAAGCATGGGCGGCGCTCGTGCATCCGGATGATCGCGAGACCGCGCTGGCCGCCGGACAGCGGGCCATTGAGACCGGCGAGCTCGAGGGCGAGTGGCGGGTGCTGGACACCGACGGCACGGTGTTCTGGGTCGAGGCCCGCGGCTGGGTTGAAAAAGATCAGACCGGCAAGCCGCTGCGCATGATCGGCGTGAACCTGGACATCACCGACCGCAAGCGGCACGAGGCCCAGATGCGAACCGTGATGGCCGAGCTGAACCACCGCGTGAAGAACACCGTCGCGGTCATCCAGGCCCTGGCCCGCCAGACGCTCAGCCGCTCGACGGACCTGAAGGCCTTCAGCGAGAGCTTCGAGCAGCGGCTGGCCTCGATCGCGCGGGCCCACGGCCTGCTGACCGCCGCCGACTGGTCCGGCGCTTCGCTGAGCGAGATCATCCGCGGCGAGTTGGCGCCGCGTGTTGCCGCCGAGAGCCAGATCGAACTGGACGGCCCGGCCGTGCGGCTGGCGCCCAAGGCGGTGCTGGCGGTGCACATGATCGTGCACGAGCTGGCCACCAACGCCGCCAAGTACGGCGCGCTCAGCCGCGACGATGGACGCGTCAACGTGAGCTGGATGGTCGAGGATCGTGACAAGGACGGCCCGATCCTCGCCATCGCCTGGAGCGAACACGCGCCGGGCTCGGGCGCCACGGTCGAACGCGGAGAAGCCGGCTACGGCACGCAGCTCATGTCGCAGCTGGTCGAGTACGAACTCGGCGGCCGCTTCCTGCGCACGCTCGACGCCGGGGGGCTGGGCTGCCGGATCGAGTTCCCCCTGCCCAAGGACGACCGCTCGCGCTCGCCGGTGAAGCCCGCCGCCGCGTCGCCGCGCCCGCCGGCGGCCGCCTCGGTGACCCGCGCGGGCCACGCCGCACGCACGAACGCAGCGCCCCCGCGCGTGCTGGTGGTCGAGGACACGCTTGCGCTGGCCATGGCGCTCCGCGAAGAACTCGAGCACCATGGGCTCGAGGTCGTCGGCCCGGCCCCGACGCTCGACAAGGCCATGGCCCTGGCCTGCGAGCCCTTCGACTTCGCCGTGCTGGACGTCGACCTGGACGGCGAGAAGGTGTACCCCCTGGCGAGGCTGCTGCGTGACCGCGGCGCGCCCTTCGCCATGCTGACCGGCTACGAGCCGCACGACCTGCCCGAGGACCTCCAGGCCGAGGCGATCCTGGGCAAGCCGGTGTCGCCCGAGGCGCTGCTGGCCCACCTGCGCCGCGTGCTGGGCGATTGGGATGGCGCCCGGGGCTGACGGCCAGCCTACGAGTCGGGTCTCAGATACGACTCATCCAGCACGTAGAAGCCCGGCTCGAGCATCTCCAGGGGGCGCGCGTCGGGCACCAGGCCGCGCCGCACGGCCTCGCTGGCCTGGCCCCGGGGCGCAACACTGTCGCCGGCGGGGTGCAGCCCGTCGCGGACGACCATGATCATGTCCGAGAGCGCCCCGGGGTGCTCGAAGAGGTAGGCGTGGGTGCTCACCCCGCCCACGCGGCACTCGACGATCTCGATCGTGGGCAGCTCGTTGATCAGCCGGCGGCTGTTGTCGTCGAAGTCTTCCAGCGTCGCGTCGCCCAGGCGGCGCTCGCTGGCGAAGAACAGCCGGGCCAGCCCGAGCGCCCCGTCCTCACGCGATGTGTAGACCACCACGCGGCGGGCCACACGCATCACCCGCTCGGACAGGAAGCGCTGGGTGAACACGTCCATGTCCAGGTCGGGGGCCACGAGCACCAGCGTTTCGAGCTTGAGCACGTCCGAGGCGCGCACGCCCTCGACCGGCGCGGGTTCGAGCGAGCCCATGGTCCGGCCCAGCGCCTCGTGGGTCAGGCGGCCGAAGAACGTGCGCCCCTCGACGGCGTGGATCTCGTTGGCGATCTCGCGCAGGGCGGTGGTCGTCACGTCGGTGCCGCGGCTGTGGGCCACGATGTGGATGCGGTCGATGTCGGGGTTGGACGCCAGGGCCATCAGCAGCGTCTTGAGCTGGAGCACGCTGTACTCGCCCGACTCGCGGTCGTGGTTGTAGGCGATGGGCTTGAACGCTTGGCTTCCCGCCGGCCAGCTGAACACGATGGGCACGGCGTGGCGGCCCGCGGCGTGCCAGGTCTGGGCCAGGCGCAGCACGCCGCTGTCGAAGCTGTTGTTCACGCCGTGCACGAACACCAGGGCCGCGTTGCCGCCCGGCCGATCGGTCAGGAAGGGCGCGATCGTGTCGCGCAGGTCGGCCAGGTCGCTGGCGAAGGCCGCCGACGCCTCGGGCGGGTACACCACCTCGCCGTCGACCACGCGCAGCCGGCCCTCGAGCGAGGCGATGGTGCCCGTGCGGGTGACCCGGCCTACCGAGAGGGCGATGCGGCCGTCGCGATCGGTCGCGGTGGCGTCGGCGACCATCTCGTCCCAGGTCCGCTCGGGCGAGAGTTCCACGCGGGCCACGCCGAAGCTGATGTCCTGGCTGCGCTGGTTGCCGTAGTCGGGCCGCTTCGCCGGTGATCCTCCCTCGGCCCCTTCCGCGCCCGGCTCGTCCAGGTTGCGGTCGTGGCGGTCGGTGAAGTAGACGACCGGGATGTCGGTGGTCCGCAGGTGCTCGGGCACGGCGTCGTACACCGCCCGGCCCCGCTCGCCGGCCATCGCGTGGGGGGTGTCCACCAGCACGGTGTCGTGCCGGCAGCCGGTCATCAGCACGAGCAGGACAACGGCCAGGAGTGGCTTGCGCATGCCAGAGGCTAGTGCCGCCCCGCCGGGCTATCTCACGAACCACGTCGCGACGAACACGAGCGCGAACGCCGTCCAGAACGCCACGCCCGCCCAGCTCAGGGCCACCAGCCACCGCGCTGGCTTGTGCTCACTGGGGATGTCCGTGCCCGTCATCGCCCGGTGGTTGAAGAAGGCCAGCAGCGGCGTGCCCAGGAAGCTCAGCGTCGTCGCCAGGTCGACCATGTCCTTCAATGACCCCACGAACACCGCGAGGATGACCACCGCGCCCGTGGCGAGCGCCAGCAGCCAGCCCCAGTAGCCGAGCCTCGAAGTCGATTCACGGCCCCGGACCTCATCGACCAGGGCCGACATGGTCCGTGGGATCGCGTCGAGCACCGTGATGGTCGTGCTGAACATGACGGCGATGGCGCACGTGGCGATCAGCGGGCGTGACCACTCGCCCAGCGAGTCGGTGTACAGCCCGACGAGCTGGTTGGCGAAGGCGCCCGCGGCGCTGGCGGGCTCCTCGCCGCTGCCATAGAGCAAGGCCGCGCCGAGCACGACGAAGGCCACGGCCAGCACGACGCACAGCGCGAAGCCGATATAAAAGTCAAGCTCGCACTCGCGCTTGCTGGCGGCGACGCCGCTCTGCTTGTTCTTGGCGAGCGACCACAGGCTGTGCCACACGGTGATGTCCAGCGGCGCGGGCATCCAGCCCACGAGGGCCACGGCGAACACGAGTAACGCCACGTTCCACTCGGTCGGCCACAGCGGCGTCGACGAAAGATCCAGATTCGGCACCTGCATCCCCGCCGCGACGACGGTGCCGACGGCCATCACCAGCATGAGCGCCTTCACCACGCGATCGAGCCATTTGAAGCCGCCCACGCCCAGCAGCGCCGTGCACACGACGAGGATGCCCGCCGCGACCATCCAGTTGTTTGAGTGCTCACCTCCGGCGAGCAGGCCCAGACGGATCAGGACCGGGTCCACGATCAGTGGCCCGACGAGCGCCGCCGTCACGGCCGTCACGGCCGCCTGGATGGTGAACATCGTGCCCACCTGCACGATGGCGAACGCCCCGAGCGTCGCGGGGCCCTGCTTCTTGTACGCGTGCAGCAGGCTCCGCCCGGTCGCCGCCGCGTACCGGGGCCCGAAGAGCATGGCCGGCAGTTTCATGAGGTGGGCCAGGACGACCAGGAGCACCAGCGCCAACCCATAGAGCGCCCCCGCGCGCGTGGACTGGACCAGGTGGCTCACGCCGATGGCCGCGCCGGCGAAGAGGATGCCCGGGCCGAGGGAGGCGATCACGCTTCGCGTGGGGGTTGGGGTCGCCGGCATGGTGCTGAGGATAGCCGGACGGGCCCATCGGCCCGCGGGCGCGGGGTGGGGAAGCCTCGGGTTGTCCTCTGGGCGGTGGGGACAACCCCGGGACGCCCCGCCAGCGGGCCCGAATCCCCCTGGGGCCCCCGCAACGCCCTTTCGGGGCCGATCGGTGCCGGTTTAGGACCGAGAACGGCCGACGGAAATGGCTGACGACGGCCCGTCAGCGGCCGACGACCGCCCGTCAGTGGCTGACGACCGCCCGTGAGCGGCCGACGACCGCCCGTCAGTGGCCGACGACCGCCCGTGAGCGACCGACGACGGCCCGTCAGTGGCCGACGACCGCCCGTGAGCGACCGACGACGGCCCGTCAATGGCTGGCGACGGCCCGGCAATGACCGACGAGAGCCCGTCGGCGGCCAGGCCGGGCTAGGGCGGCGGCAGGGCGGCCGGGGGAATCGGCGGCAGGCCGAGAGCGGCGCGGTCGGCGTCGGCCCGAGAAACCTCCGCCGGCACGTCGGCCCAGGCGACCCAATCCGTGCTGCCATCGGACCGAGCCATCAAGAGGCCGCCGGGCCGCAGCGTGTGCTCGTAGACCATGGCGACCACGGGCGTGTTCGGGTTCCA
Source organism: Phycisphaerae bacterium (assembly GCA_030426395.1). Lineage (GTDB taxonomy): Bacteria > Planctomycetota > Phycisphaerae > Phycisphaerales > UBA1924 > JAHCJI01. The sequence continues at coordinate 8,843 of JAUHYE010000077.1, read as the reverse complement.
CGCCGCCGGGGTCCAGTCGATGTGCATCTCGCCGACGGTGAGCCAGTTGTTGGGGAGGGGCGTCGCGTTCGTCGTGAGGCCCGGCGCATTCGTTCGTGGATAGAAGTAGTCGGCAGGGAGAAACTTCGCGTCGACGAGGCCCTGCGGGTCGGCGGGCAGCGTGCCGGTCTGCTGCATCGAGATCGCCATGCCCTGCGCGACGCCGCGAAGAAACGAGCTCTGCCGCATGTCCAGCTGGCGCCTCGCCCGGTTGTGTTCGTGCAGGACCATCGAGCCCACGAGCATCACGATGGCGACCAGCAGCGTCGAGCCCACGAGCACGAGCCGGCGGCCGAAACCCGGCGGCCACGAGCCCGCCAGACCACCAAGGATGCCGGCTATGGCCAGGAGCGCCGCGATCGGATCGGGCTTAAGTTGCCGACCGCTGGAGGTCGAGGCATCCAACGACATGAGGACCACGGCGAGAACGGCCACGACCATGACGAGCGTGAGCCCGCGCCGCACGTTTCGCTTGGTGCGGCCCGAGGGCACGCGGGGCACGTCCCGCCCGGTTACCCCACGTCGCACGACCACCAGACGCCGCTCGACCGCCTCGCCGCACGCGGGGCAGGCGTGGGGCAGCTCCTGGGGCGCAACGCCGATCAGCCGCCCGCCGCAGGCTCGGCAGGCGAACAGGGCGTCCGAGTTCTCGAAGTTCCACTCGTCGAGCGCGAACGCCCGGCCGCACTCGGGGCAGGCCCGGGATTCGAGGTCCCACAACGCGTACTTGCAGTCGGGACACCGCACGCCCGACCATACGCCGCGTGGGGCGCCGGGTTTCCCGCATCAGCACATCGTCAGGCCGCCGTCGACGCAGATGACCTGGCCGGTGAGGAAGCCCGCCTCGTCGCTGCTGGCGTAGGAGACGGCGGCGGCGATGTCCTCGGGGGCGCCGAGCCTGGGGACGCTCATGGCCTTCAGGACAGTCTGGCCGACTTCCTCAGGAAGCCCGGAAGTCATGTCGGTCTCGATGAATCCGGGCGCGATGACGTTGGCGGTGACGCCCTTGGAGCCCAGCTCGCGGGCCAGGGTCCGGGTCAGACCGATCAGGCCGGCCTTGGCCGCGGCGTAGTTGGCCTGGCCGGCGTTGCCGATGACGCCCGAGGTGCTGGCGATGTTGACGATGCGGCCGAAGCGGTTCTTCATCATCGGCCGAGCGGCGGCGCGGCAGGCCGCGAAGGCGCTGGTGAGGTTGACGGCGATGACCTCGTCCCACTGCTCGTCGGTCATGCGCATCAGCAGGCCGTCGCGGGTGATGCCGGCGTTGTTGACCAGGACGTCCAGGCGGCCCAGGTCCTTGGTGACGCCCTCGATGGCGCTGGCGAAGGCCGCGCGGTCACCCACGTCGACGGCCAGGGCGGTGGCCTTGCCGCCGGCGGACTCGATCTCGCCCTTGAGTTCGTCCAGGGGGCCCTGCGAGCGGGCGGCCAGCACGACGTGGCGGCCGTCGGCGGCGAGGCGGGTGGCGATGGCGCGGCCGATGCCGCGGCTGGCGCCGGTGACGAGGGCGACGCGGGTGGGCGTGTCGGACATAGATCTGGTTCTCCAGCGGGAATCAAAGAAAGCGGGGCGCTCGCCGCGCCCCGTGGGAGTGGTTCAGTTTAGGGTCGCTGCTTAGCCACCACCAGGAATGGTGATCGGCCCGCGCGGCGTGCGACGCGTGGTCTCCTTGGGCTTCTCTTCTTCCTGCTCGGGCTCTTCCTCGGGCTCGGGGGCCTGGGGCAGCGAGACTCGGCTGATCTCGTCGGAGCGGCCGAGGGCCGAGAAGTCGATGGTGAAGGTGCCGGCGTTGACGACCTGGTCGAACTCCGAAGCGCGGGCGACGTCCGGTGCGCTGGTGGGGGCCCCGCCGAAGACGTAGGAACCGCCCAGTGGCGTGATGGACCAGCCCAGGACGTAGGCCTCGCCGGTGGTCTGGATGGCCAGGGCCAGGGCGCCGGGGGTGTCCGGGCCGGCGTCGACGGTGCGCGTCGGGGTCGGCTGGGCGGCCGCTGGTGCGTCGATCTCGGCCTTGGCAAGCTTCTCGAGAGCGGCCGCGACCTTCTTCACGTTGTCGTTGGTCTTGGGTGAGCTCTCGATCGAGGACATGAGACGGCCGATCGCTTCGAGACCCGAGCTGTCGAGCTCACCGCTGTCCTGCGTGCCGGCCATGGACAAGCCGCTGCCTTGGAGGCCCTGCGCGACCTGTTCGGGCGTTGCATCCTCGGGCAATCCCATGGCGATGGCCAGGTCGCGCGTCAGGTCGGCGTCATCGGCCAGCACGATTTCCGCGGCTTCGGACAGGTCCTTCGTCATGGCATTCATGTCTTCGCCATACGCCTGGGCGGCCGCGGCCATGTCGGCCATGTACTCGGCCATTTCTGGTGGGATGGCTTCGGCCATCTGCCGCGCCATGTCATCGGCCATGTTCATGGCGAAAGACTCCATGGCTTGAGCATCCATCGAACGGGCTGCCGCCATCGCGCCCGCCGCCGCCAGCGACGCCGCCGATGCGAGCTCGATGCCCTCACCCGGCGCGTCGGCGGTCATGTACACCACGCGCACCTGCTCGATGTTGCCCACCGCGTCGTACCACTGCCCGCCGAAACGAAGGTCGTCGAGGATGGTCCGCGCGTCGGCTCCCAGCATGCCCTCGAGGGCCGCGTCGTCGCCCCGGGCGAACGCGTCGGCGAAGCGGATGGCCGCCTCCACCATGGGTTCGTCGCGCTCGAGCACGCTCAGGCCGTCGGCGGCCGACACGCGTGCGTCGACATCCTGCATGCCGGCCAGCACCTCCTGCACGTCGACGCGTGCGGGTGGCGGTGGCGGCGGTGGCGGCGGTGGCGGCGGCGGTGGGGGTGGCGGCTCTTTGCACGCCGTCAGGACAACCGGGATGGCCAGGAGAGACACCTTGACCGAGGTGGCCAGTGCCTGCTTCGCGATGGTGCGGGTCTTCATGTGGAGCTCCGTCTTGCTGGAATCCCGGGGGGCGTGCGGGCCTGGGGGCCCTACGAACTGATTCGTGAGGCGGGCGCCGCCGGTTCGGGGCGCTTACGGGCAGCTTAGGGCCGGCGTGACACGCCCGTTACCCCGCCCCGAGTGGCTCATGGCCCCTCAGGGCGTGTCGTGGATGGTGACGGCCACCGAACGGTCGATGCGCTTCATCATGCCCGCCAGGCTCTTGCCGGGGGCCAGTTCGTGCCACGATGCGCCCTGGCCAAGCCCGGCCTCGACCATGTTCTGGCACCCCTGGGCCCAGCGGACCGGATGCGTGAGCTGCTCGGCCAGGCGGCGGCGGATGCTGTCGGCGTCCCGCTCGTGTGGCCGGGCGGTGACGTTCGAGTACACCGGGCACGCCGCGAGGGCGTCGGCGTTGATCGGGGCGGCGGCCAGCGCCTCGGCCAGCCGATCGGCGGCGGGCTCCATCAAGGGCGAGTGGAACGCGCCCGCGACGGGCAGTGGCGTAGCGCGAAGGCCCGACTCCTTGGCCGCGCCCTCGGCCCTGGCGATGGCCTCTGCATCGCCGCTCAGCACGACCTGGCCAGGGGCGTTGAAGTTCGCGCACACCAGCACGCCGCCCTCGCGGGCCTTCTCGCAGACTTGGTTGGCCTGGTCCTCGTCGCAGCCGATGAGCGCGAGCATGCCGCCGGGGGTCGCCTCGGCCGCGTCCTGCATGGCGCGGCCGCGGAGCGTGACGAGCCTGAGTCCATCCTCGAACGACAGCACACCCGCCAGATGGAGGGCCGTGTACTCACCCAGGCTCAGCCCGGCGGTGGCCTTGAGCGTTGGCGCGTCGCTGCCGGCGAGCTGGGCCATGCCGTGCCACGCCGCGATCGAACAGACGTAGATCGCCGGCTGGCTGACGTCGGTGCGGTTGAGCGTCTCGGATGGGCCGTCGAAGCACAACGCGCTCAGCGGTGCGCCGAGCTGGCCGGCCAGCAGCTTGTCGGCACTCTCGAAGGTCGCGCGGGCGGCGTCGCTGGCGTCGGCCCAGGCGCGGCCCATGCCGACGGCTTGCGAGCCCTGACCGGGACAAAGGACGATTGCGGGCTCGCTCATTGGCAAGGCTCCAAGGGAAGAATTCGCGGATTGTTCAGAGCCGCCAGAGGCTGCTGCCCCAGGTCAGCCCGGCGCCAAAGCCAAGGAACATGACAAGCTGGCCGGGCTTGATGCGGTTGGCGGCCTTGAGCTCGCTAAAGCACAGGCACACCGAGGCGGCGACGGTGTTGCCGTAGCGGTCGATGTTGATGTGCAGCTTCTCTTCGGGCAGGCCGAAGCGCTCGCGGGCGGCGTCGAGGATTCTCTTATTCGATTGGTGGCACACGTAGTGGTCCACGTCCTCGGGCTTGAGGCCGACCTTGTCGAGCGTTTCCTGGATCAGGTCGCCGAAAGTGCTGACGGCAAACTTGAAGACGGCACGCCCGTTCATGTGCAGGCAGTTGATGTCGACGCCGTGGCCATCGTGGTCGAAGTCGGCGGGGAAGTCGTCGTCGGCGCGGGGGATGAACAGGTCGGGCCAGCGGCTGCCATCGGTATGCATCGCCCGGGCGAGCACGCCGGTGTCCGGGTCGTCGCTCCCGGTGACAACGAAGGCGCCGGCTCCGTCGCCGAAGAGGATGCTCGTGCCCCGGCCGCGATCGCTGTAATCGACGTGCCGCGTGATAATGTCGGCCCCGACGACGCCGACGTTGCGGGCGTTTCCCGAGCGGATGAGCGCGTCGACGGTGTTCAATGCGAATACGAAGCCCGAGCACGCGGCGCCCAGATCAAAGGCAGCGATGTTGCCGGCCCCGAGGTTCGCCGCGATCTGGCAGGCCGCCGATGGCGTGGGCATGTCGGGCGTGATGGTCGCGACGACGATCTGGTCGAGGTCGGTCGGCCGCATGCCGGCATCGTCGAGCGCCGCCTGGAGGGCCCGGGTGCCGAGGCTGGCCGTGGTCTCGCCCAACTCTCGTTTGGCGATGCGGCGTTGGGTGATGCCGGTACGCTGACGGATCCACTCGTCGCTGGTGTCCATCAGCTTCTCGAGGTCCGCGTTGGTCAGCACGGTCTTGGGCAGGGCCATGCCCGCACCCAGAATGGTCGCGCCCACACGCGCCCCGCCGGCGGTGTGCACCGCGTGCTTATCGACCTTGCTCGGCTGGTTGGTTTCGCTCATGCCTTGATCGACTCGCGCATCACGTCCGCGTCGATGTTCGCTTCCACCTCAACAATACGCTGCATCAGCACGTCGTTCAGACCAAGCCTCAGATACTCGAAACCATTCCGGATGCTGGCGCAGATCGTCTTGGCCTTGCTCGAGCCATGAGCGATGATGTAGGTGCCGTTGACGCCCAGCAGCGGCGCACCGCCGAGTTCCTCGTAGTCGCTCTTGCTGTAGAGCGCCTTGATCGCAGGCTCGATCTTCAAGGCGAGTTCTGGGTCTTCGGCGAAGATCGCCTGCGCGATGGCGCTGAACAGGCTGCGGGCCAGCCCCTCGGCCATCTTGAGAACGGTGTTGCCCACGAAGCCGTCGGTGACGACGACGTCGGCGGCGCCATCGAAGAAGTCGCGGCCCTCGATGAAACCCGTGAAGTTGATGCCCGGTGTCGCGGCAATCAGGTCGCGGGTCTTCTGGATGAGGTCGGTGCCCTTGCCTTCTTCGGCCCCGATGTTCATCAGCGCGACGCGGGGCTTGTCGATGTGCAAGACCGTTCGGGCGTAGGCCTCGGCCATCACGCCGTACTGCCACAGGTGCGTTGGCTGGGGCTCGGGGTTGGCGCCCGCATCGCACAAGATGATCGGGCCGCCGAAGCCGGGGATGGTCACGGCGATGCCCGGGCGGTGCACGCGGGGCAGCCGCTTGAGGTGCATGATGGCCGCGGAGACGCACGCGCCGGTGTTGCCCGCGCTCAGGATGGCGTCGACATGCTCGGGCGTGCCCTTGGACTTGGACGAGCCGAGTTGGGCGGAACGAACGATCGACGAGTCGGCCTTGGATCGCACGGCCTTGGCCGGGCTCTCGCCCATCTCGATGACCTCGGTTGTGGCCACGAGGTCGAAGCTTGAGGGATCGACGCCGTGTTCCTGGGCGACGTCGAGGATGGCGGCCTTGTCTCCCACGAGCACGAGACGGCCGCCCTCGGGGATGGCTCCCGATTCTGGATCGAGGGCGCGGAAGCACCCCGCCAGGATGGCGTCGGGCGCGTGGTCGCCGCCCATGACGTCGACCGCCAGGCGCATCAGTTGGTCCCTCGGGCGCTACGCGTCAACCGAGCCTCGTTCACGAAAAAAGGGGAGAGCCGCCGCTCAGTCACGCTCGACGCCGATCCCGAGCTTGGGAACGACGATGGTCAGGCCCGGGCGGTAATACCCGGACTGGCGGCAGGCGCGGTGGTGGTTCTTGGGCATGCTGGTGACGGGGCACAGCGTGACCGTGAGGCCCTTCAGCGAGTCGTGGGCCCGGCGACGACGGGTACGGCCGCGCGAGCAGCGTTGTGGAGGAAGCATTAATACACCCTTTCGAAGGCCTGCGCGACCAGCGGAAGCGAGCCCATATCCGGCCCGGACACGGGGCGTACAGCCGCCCCGCCAGACCAGGCGAGAATCCAGACCCACACGATAAGCGCCGAGCCGGATCCCGTCAACGTCCAAAGCCCCCGGCGGGCCGCCAGCATAGCCTCTGGGCGTGCCTGACGGAACCTGTACAACCACCCAACCCGACCTGCCGGAATCCGCCATGGACGCCCTGCGGCAGGTATGGGGCTTCGACAGCCTCCGGCCCATGCAGGCGGCTGCCGTCCGCGCGGCTCTTGATGGCCGAGATGCCTTGGTCGTCCTGCCAACAGGCGGCGGCAAGAGCTTGTGCTATCAGTTGCCGCCGTTGGTCAGTGGCAAGGCCACCGTGGTGGTCAGCCCGCTCATCGCCCTGATGCGAGACCAGGTCCGAGGGCTCGAACTCAACGGCTACCCTGCGGCGGCCCTGCACTCGGCAGTGGAGCCCGAGGAAGCTCGACAGATCGAGAGCCAACTGGTTTCGGGCGAGATCAACCTGTTGCTGGCCGCGCCCGAGCGAATGGTTACGACCGGTTTCCGCACGCTGCTCGCTCGGCTGGCCGACGCCGGGCGGCTCGGCGCCATCGCCGTCGACGAGGCCCACTGCATCAGCCAGTGGGGGCACGACTTTCGCCCCGAATACCGTCGGTTGGCCGAACTTCGTGATGTCGTGCCGGGCACGCCCATGCAGGCGTTCACCGCCACGGCCACACCGCGCGTTCGCCAGGACATCATCGAGCAGTTGGGCCTGCACGACCCCGAAGTGCTGGTCGGCACGTTCGATCGCCCGAACCTGACCTACCGCGTCCGCGCGCGGCAGCCCGGGGCTCGGGCCATCCAGCAGGCCGCCGAGGCGATCGCGCGGCACAAGGACGCCGGCGAGGGTGGGGCCATCGTCTATTGCATCAGCCGCAAGGAGACCGAGGATTTCGCCGATGGTTTGCGCGGCATGGGCCTTGACGCCCAGGCCTACCACGCCGGCCTCAAGCCCAACCAGCGCGACAATGTCGAGCGGGCGTTTACCAACGAGCAACTCGACGTTGTGTGCGCCACTGTCGCTTTCGGCATGGGCATCGACCGAAGCAACGTGCGCCTCGTCGTCCACGCCGCGTGCCCGAAAAGTGTCGAGGCGTACCAGCAAGAGGCCGGCCGCGCGGGGCGCGACGGCGAGGCCGCCGAGTGTCTGCTGCTCTACGGCCCGGGCGACGCGGGCCGTTGGACGCGGCTGATTCTGGGCGACCACGAGTTCGGCCAGCCCATGCCCGCGTCGACACGCGCCCAATTGGAGCTTATTCGCGAGGCAACACGATTCGTGGCGCTCATGGAGTGCCGGCACAAGGCGCTCAGCACCCACTTTGGCCAGGAATACGAGCCCCCGGCCGGCCGTCATAACTGTGGCGCGTGCGACGTGTGCCTGGGCGAGACCGAAGTCGAGAAGGATTCTGCACGTGTCGCACAGATCATCATGAGCGCCGTTGCCCGCCTCGACCAGCGGTGGGGGGCATCGCACGTTGCCGACGTTCTGCGCGGCGCCAACACCGAGAAGATCAAGAGCAACGGCCACGACGCCCTGAGCGTCCATGGCTTGCTCCGCGAGCACGCCAAGGGCGAGGTGCAGATGTACATCGAGCAACTCATCGCCGCTGGTGCCTTGCAGCGGCATCTGAACGACAGTGGGTTCGAGACCATCCGCTTCGGTGAACTCGGCAACGCCGTGATGAAGGCCGAAGAGCCCGTCACGCTTGCCCGCCCGATGGGTTCGGGCACGGTGCGACAGGAGCGCGAACGCAGGTCGAGCAAGCGACCTGCCGAGGTCGTCATCCTCGACGCGGACGAGAAGGAGTTGTTCGAGAAGCTCCGGGCCGTGCGGCTGGAGATATCCCGCGAGGATTCCATCCCGCCCTACATGGTCTTCAACGACGCAACCCTTCGCGAGATGGCCAAGCGAAAGCCCTCGACCGACCGCGAGATGTTGTCGATCAAGGGTGTCGGGCAAGCGAAGTTGGAAGCGTTCGGGCGGCAGTTCTTGGAAGTGATCGAGCAAGGCGATCTGTAGTTGCAGGGTCTACCCTTCGTCCCGACTCATTATGGAGGCCCAAACCATGCCAGCAGCCGTCACCAGCAAGCAAGTCCCAACCGCCACCGAGGCCTTCCAGGAAGGTGTCCTGATCCCGCCGGTCAAGCTCTACGACCGCGGCGTCTTCAAGGACGACATCGTCGACATCCTGTCGGCCAACTCGCGCCTGCCGCGCTCGCTCTACGGCGACCTCAACGGCCAGATCAACGCCCTT
>JAUHYE010000180.1 GCA_030426395.1 Phycisphaerae bacterium | reverse complement strand
GAGGATGATGACGACGTCCTTGCCCTCCTCGACCCGACGCTTCGCCCGCTCGATCACGAGCTCGGCGACCATCGTGTGCTCCTCGGTGGGCCTATCGAAGGTCGAGGCCGCGACCTGCCCGCGGTCGAGCCGGGCGACCCCTGGCGTCGCGTCAAACCCAACGATCGGGGCTGGTACGCCCTTGAGCCCGCCGGAACCGCGTAGGCGTACCGCTCAGTGCCTAGGGGTCTACCATCGGCCATGCCCCCCGCGGTGAACGACACGGCGGCGTCCAAAGCCCGACCGCAGGCCGAGATTCCGGCCTCCGAGGACGCACGCGCCGACGCCGAAGCCGCCGAGCCGCAGGCCGCCCAGGGCCAGCCCGCCGACGACACCCACCCCCACCCCGAGGCCAAGAAGAAGCGCAAGCGGACGAAGTGGGAGCGGCTCGAGGCGTTCATCAGCCGTCTGAGCACCCGCAACCACTTCTGGCACCGCGTCTGCTCGCGCATCTGGCTTCCGCACGCCTACTTCAGCGGAATCCGGATGAAGATGATCGACGCTCGGACCTTCGAGGCGGTCGTTCCCTTCCGGCGCTTCAACCGCAACTGGTACAACGCGATGGCCGGGGCGGCCCTCTTGGGCAACGCCGAGATCGCCGGCGGCTCGTACATCTTCCGCGTGTGCGGGGCCGACTGGACGGTCGTGTGCAAGAAGTTGGAGTACAAATTCCTGCGTCCCTGCCTTGGCCCGGCGGTCTACCAGATCGAGCCCGAGGAAGACATCGAGGCGCTCATCGCCGCCGGTCGGGAGTTCAACCTGACCATCAAGATGAACGTGGTGCAGCAGATCCGCCGGCCGAGTGATCGCGTGAAACGCGTGGGTGTGGCGACTTCGACTTTCCACGTGACCCCCAAGGCCCACCAGCGCAGCCGCGGCCGGCTCAAGTAACCGGCGATGGCATCGCCCGGGCCCACGAACACGACAACACGAACGTCGCCCCTGGCCACGCTGGGCTGGGGGTTCTATCTGGCCGTGTCGTGGACATGGGTGATCGGGATGATCCTGCCGGCGCTGCTGTTGCGGGATTTTGGTTGGTGGTCGTTGGCGGTGTTCCTGCTGCCCAACGCCATCGGTGCGGCGGCGATGGGAACGGTGCTCAAGAACGCCGATTCCGCACAGCGTTTGCGATTGAACCACAACAAGGCCGTCCAGCGGTTCTCGATGGTCACCATCGCGTTCCATTTGTACGTGCTCGGCGCCGTCGCCTTGTCAACCGCTGGGTTTCCGACCGCGGAAGGCCAGATGGGCGTGCTCATCCTCGGCGCGATCATCGCCCTCGTGCTGCTCGCCGTGCGAAAGTGGCTGGTTTCCGCGTTGATCGTGTGGATCGCGAGCATCGGCCTGGCCGTTGCTTACGCGACTACTGGGTCGTCGGTGGTACTCGACAATCCCCAGGCGTTCGGTGACGAGCCCTCCAGAGACCTGCTGCTGCTCACGCCCGTTGTCGTGTTTGGCTTCGCACTTTGTCCATACCTCGACGCCACATTCCTCCGCGCTCGTGCCGCGACCTCACCGACAGCCGGCAAACTTGCCTTCGCCTTCGGCTTCCTCGTTCCGTTCGTCATCATGATCGGCTTCACCGTGCTCTACGCGAGCGCCATCGCGGCGGGCCACGCCGTCGGCTGGCGATTCGTGCTCGCGCACATGGCGATCCAGGCGGGATTCACGCTGGCCGTGCATCTACGTGAAGCGAAGCTCTCCACCTCCCAACGCGGCGTCACGCTCGGCCTCACCATTGCCGCCTTCGCAACGCTTTGGTCGCTCCCCGACGGCCCGATCCCCTGGGCCGATGACATGCTCGCCTGGGAGGTCGTCTACCGCCTGTTCATGTCCGCCTATGGCCTGTTCTTCCCAGCGTATGTGTTGTTCGCCGTAGTGCCCGACGCGATGAAGATGGGCCCCATGCCACGCACGGGCCGCGCCGTTACCGCGATCACGATTGCCGCTGTTTTGCCGTTGTACACGCTCGGGTTCATCGCTCGCCAGGAGCAATGGCTGCCCCTCGCGCTCGGCCTTGTGCTGGGCGGCGCGTTCATCACGTTCACCATGCGTCGACGCGCTGGGGTTGCCCATGGCTGAGGCGACCTTCCTGGCGGCGGCGGACCTGCACCTGGGCCGACCAATCGCCAGCCTGCCGGAAGCCATGCGCGGTGAGGCCCGCACGCTTGGACCCTTCGGCGCGTTCGAGCGGCTCATCGATCTGGCCGTGAAAGAACGCGTCGACGCGGTGCTGTTGGCCGGCGACGTCGTTGATGACGATGGCGCGTACTTCGAGGTGTTCTCGGCATTGCAGGATGCCGCTGGCAAGCTCAACGGCATCCCGATGATCGCCATCGCCGGCAACCACGACGCCCACGTGCTGCCGCGGCTGGCCGAAGCGATCGACGGGCTCACACTGCTCGGCAAGGGTGGCATATGGCAGAGCCATCTGCTGCGAGCCGGCACTGGCGACATCGAGATCCTCGGCTGGAGCTTTCCCGAGAGCCACTGCCGAGCATCGCCGTTCGACACACCCCCACCGCCACGGAGCATCCGCCGCATCGCCATGCTACACGGCGACGCCGACACGCCCGGCAGCGTCTACGCCCCCTTTACGGCCGCGCAGCTTCGTGAGCACGCTGCCGATGCGTGGCTGCTGGGGCACGTGCACAATCCGTCACACCAGCGGCTCGGGGCACAGACGCCCACCGGCTACCTCGGCAGCCTCTGTGGGCTCGACCCGAGCGAGGCCGGCCCACGCGGGGCTTGGCTCGTGCGGTGTGATTCGCGGGGTTTATCGCTCGAGCATCGCGCGCTTGCGCCCATTGCTTGGGCAGGCGTCACGCTCGATGCAAACGAGCTGGATCCCAATGCGCTGGATGCCGCGATTCGCCAATGCGTCGAAGATGCGGCAGCCGAGTTCGAACACGCCACCTCGGTCGGCGT
>JAUHYE010000076.1 GCA_030426395.1 Phycisphaerae bacterium | reverse complement strand
GCCGCCCATGCCGTCCTCGTCCTCGGCCCAGGCGTAGATGTCGTCCTCGGTCTCCGGCTCGCCGTCGGGGCCGCTGCTCGAGAGGTCGTAGTACCCCTCGCGGCGCAGGCCCTCGGGGTTGTACTCCCAGGGGTTGCCCCAGGGGTCGTTGGCCATGTTGCTGTCGATGGAGGCCGACCAGGAATCCTCGATCTCGGGATCGACCGTCGAGTTGCTCCACAAGACCGCCAGCCCCTCGTCCTCGGTGGGGTAGCGGCCGTAGCGGCGGTTGAAGTCCAGCAGGCCGCCCTTGATGGTCTCGATGTCGATCTGGGCCTTGTTCACCGTGGCCTCGTCGCGGCGGGCCAGCAGGGCGAAGCCGACCAGGCCGCTGATCATCACGATGATGGCCAGCACGATCTCGATCAGTGAGAAGGCCCGCCGACGCAAGGCCTTGCGATTCATGGATTTACGGCTCATGAGCTCCCGGCTCATGAACTCAGGAAAGTGATCGCCGCGCTCCGTCGTCGTGTGCATCGTTCCGTCACCCCTTCGGCCCGGGCACCAGGCCCGCCCCAGTTCCTTGATTGGCTCTGTCCACACCGGGCCGAATGGCCCTGTGCATTAGTTTACGCTAGCTTACCGGCCGCCGTAACGCCGCAGTGCGTGAAATGTCCGCACATGCGACAACGCGGCCGTCAGCTGACGTCGCTCAGCTCCAGCATCGGCAGAATGAGTCCGATAGCCACAAAGGCCACGACCACCGCCAGCACCAGCAGCATCAGCGGGCCCACCAGCGCCACGGCCGTCGACAGCAGCCGCTCGACCCGGTTCTCGATCGTCTCGGCGATCGTCTCGAGCACGTCGGCCAGGTTGTTGGCGGCCTCGCCCACCGAGATCATCTCCACCACGTCCTCGTCGAACAGCCCGCTCTGGCCCAGCGGCCCCGCCAGGGGCTCTCCCGACCGAACCGCGTCCGCCGCGTCGGCCACCGCCTCCTTCAGGAGCGCGTTGCCCGCCGCATCCTCGGCGATGCGCATGGCCGCAAGAACCGGCACGCCGTTGGCCAGCATCGTGCCGAACGTCCGGCAGAACCGCGCCACCGCGATGCTGCGCACCAGCGGGCCCAGGATCGGGGCCTTGGTCTTGGCAACCGTGATCGCCCGGGAGACGTCCTGCCGCTTGGTCAACCGCCAGGCGATGATGCCCAGAACGACCAGAACCGCCGCCGTGATCGGCCCGCGCGTCGTCACGGCGTCGCTGACGGCGAAGAGCACGACGGTGATCGGCGGCATCGGATCGACCTGCTCGAGCACGTCGCCGAACATGGGCAGGAACACGCCGAAGATGATCCCCAGCACCGCCACACCCACGAACACCAGCACCGCCGGGTAGGCCAGGGCCCCGAAGAGCTTCGCCCGCATCTCGGCCTGGGCCTTCACCATGCCCGCCAGCCGGACGAGCACCGGCTCGAGGCTCCCGCCCTTCTCGCCCGCCCGCACCATGGCGATGTGGGTGTCGGGGAAGACGCCCTCCTGGGCCGCCATCGCGTCGGCCAGTTCTTCGCCCCTTGACACCCCCTCGGCCAGCCCCCGGAAGATCTCCGCCCGCCGCGGCTTGCTCTTGCCCCTGGCCAGCAGCGTGATGGCCCGCATCAGCGGCACGCCGGCCCTGAGGAGATCGGCCACCTGCTGGTACGCCGTGGCGAGCTGCCTGGGCCCCAGGCCCTTCTTCTTAAAGGAAGCTCGCGCCTTCTCGACCTCGACGCGCACCGGAACGAGGCTGCGATCGGCCAGCTCGCCCAGGATCGCCGCCTCGCTCGCCCCGGCGAGCTTGCCGGCGACGGCCTGCCCGTTGGCATCGACGGCCTGGTAGCGGAAGGTGGGCATAAATCAGTCTACCCGCTCCGCGGCCGCTCCGCGGGGGGTATTGGGTCGCGCTGCAAGCCCGCACTCGGGGCACACCGCCACGCCCTCCCCCAACTCGTACCCGCACATCCCACACCGCCCGCGCTTCACGCGACGCCGCACGCGCCACCAGCGCAGCAGCGCCATCAACCCCAGCACGAGCGAGCCATAGAACACCGTGTTCACCACCAGCCCGAACCACCGCGGCGTGTACGGCACGCGCCACGACACGCCGAACAGGCGCGGCTCCCACATGGGCGTGCCGCGGATCGACGGCGAGTCGCCATCGGTGTTGACGGCGAACGCGGCGACGAATGGCCAGCCCACGCCGTACACCGCCGCCTCGCCGCGCTCGCCCACGATCTCGATGCGCGCGTAGCGCGGCCGCGGATCGCTTGTGACCTCGCGCATGCTCGGCCGGCTCTCGTACGAGCGCAGCAGTTCCTCGCTGAACGGCCCGCGTCGCTTGCCCTCCCACTCGGTGGCCATCGGCAGGTCCCGGCGCTGGTAGCGGATGCCCTCGGCCACGTCGTACGGCCGCGCGCCACCGCTCCACATCCACTCGTCGAGCCATTCCCACTCGAGATCGAGCGCCCGGGGCAGCTGCACCACCACCGCCGCCACCGGCACGCTCAACACCGCCAGCACCGCGCCGAGCACGAGCGCCACCACGACCATCCGAGCCGTCACCATCCGGAGCTTTCGCGTCGCCACCATCTACGCCTCCCGCCCCAAGCCGCACTCGGGGCACACCGCCACGCCCTCGCCAAGCTCGTACGCGCACGCCACGCACCGGCCCGCCGCGCGGCGGCGCGAGAGCGTGCGATGGCGCAGCAGCGCCATGATCCCCAGGGCGACCAGTGCGTACACGAGCGTGTTGCCCAGCAGCCCCCACCATCGCGGCAGGTACGGCACCGTCCACCACCGCCCGAGCACGCGCCCCTCGACGATGCCGCGCTCGACCGACGCGGGCCCGCCCATCGACCAGCCCCACGTGCCGTACGCGGCCTCGAAGGGGAAGCCGGCGCTGATGGCGTTGCGCCGGTGGTCGCGGCCGTCGAGCGGGGCACGCACTGGCGCGGGCACGTCGCCGCGCTCGACGAGCCTGGCGTTGAGGATGCCGGCGACCTCGTGCAGCACGGTCGTCGAGCTCTCGGGCGCGACGCTGGAAGACCAGATCGTCCCGGTCAGAAAATCGCGCCGCGTCACGAGCACGACGTGCCCATCGCGCCGGAAGTACTCGGCCATCGTGAACATCGGCGGGTTCGTGCCCAGCGGCGGCACGACGCGGCTCTGCCGCCACGCCAGCACCGCGCCCACCGGCACGCTGATCGCCGCCAGCACCAGCCCGACGGCCAGCGCGAGGACGACCAGCCGCGGCGTCAGGACCTTGTGCGCCATCGCCGCCGTCGCCGCCATTGCTTACGCCCCCGCCGTTCGCGTGTGCACCGACGCGAGCCCGCACTCGGGGCACACCTCGACGCCCGCGCCCAGCTCGTACCCGCACGCCAGGCACAGGTTCCGCCTCGCGCGCCGGCGCAGGCGCAGCCAGCGCACGAGCGCGACCGACGCCAGCACGAGCAGCGCGTAGAACACAACATTGCCGACCAGCCCCGGCCACAGCGGCAGGCACGGGATCGTGTGCGAGCGGCCGAAGGCGGTCGGCCGCCACAACCCAACGAACGGATCGGGCGGCAGCGGCGTGGTGATGGTCGCCCCGCCGGCCGAGCGCCACGGCCAGCCAGCGCGGTAGTGCATGCGCGTGCGCACCGTGCCGTCCAGATCGGTGCGCGCCATCGCGGGCCGCGGGTCGGTGGCCGCCAGCGCGATGCCGTCCGGCTCGAACCGGGCCAGCACCTGCTCGTCGATGGAGGATGGTGCGCTGAGCGTGCTCCAGACCTCGCTCGCCGGGTTCCACGCGCGCACGAACGCGACGATCTGGTTGTCCTGATAGAAGTAGCCCGCGCGCTCGCGGCCCACCGCCGACGCCATCGGCAGCCCGCCCACCACCGCCGCCACCGGCACGCTTACGACCGCGAGCACCACGCCTGTCACGAACGCCGCCACGATCAATCGCCAGGTCAGGATGCGCCCACTCCGTGGGGGGGCTGGTGCGGTGGCCGGGTGCATCGCCGACGGTAGGGCCCCCCACCACACCGGCCCGTTCCCGCCCGTCGCCGCCGGCGCGTTGGCCAACCCCGCCAGCGCGAGCGCACATATTCGCGTTTTGTGCGCTCGCGCTGGCGTGGCGTGGGCGTGCGGGCGCTCCAGATGGCCACGTCGTGGCGTGGAGCGCGCGTTCTCGGACGCAAGAAACGCCCACCACCACCCGCGGCGCGCCCGCCAGGGCCCCAAGAGCAAGAAAATCGCCCCGAGCGCGCGATTCGGGCTGAAGAGCGCCCGCGTTCGCCCCGATGCTGGTCCGGGGCGGCCGGTTGGAGCGCTCCAAAGACCAGACGAGGACCCGAACCATGGCCAGGCCACCCACCATCCCGCTGCCGTACCAGAAGGCCATCCTCTGGTGCCAGTCCCGCGCTCCAAAGTGGCTGGCCAATCGGGCCACGCTCCAGATCACCGAGCAGGAGGCCCAGCAGATGCAGGCCCTGACCGACGCGGCCGCCCAGTCGGCGATGGAGCTGCGCCGGGCCCGAGAGCGCTACCGCTCGGCGGCGGCCGAGTGCCGCGTGCACACCGCCGCCATGCGCGAGCACGCGGGGGGGCTCATCTCGCGGTTCCGCGCGGTCGCGCGCACGAGCGCCACGCCGCAGGCGATCTACGCCGCCGCGGGGCTCTGCGCGCCCGACAAGCGCAGCCCCACGCCCGCCCCGCGCTCGCCGTCGCGCTTCGACGTCACGCTCCTCTCCACGGGCGCGCTGCGCATCGCCTTCGACTGCAAGCACCCCCGCGGCGTCCGCGGGGTGACGTATCGCGTGGAGCGCCTCGTCTCGGCGACGGGCGCGCTCGACGGCGGCTTCCAGTTCCTGACCACCGCCAAGACGCGCAGCTTCACCGACGACGCCATCCCCCCCGGCACGGCGGTGGCGATCTACAAGGTCACGCCGCAGACGTCCACCAGGGACGGCCGCGAGGCGATCCACATGGTGCTGCTAGCCAGCCACGACCTGCTGGTGGCCAGCGCGCTGCCGCAAGCACACGCCCGCGCGGCGTGAGCGGCGCGAGTGTTCCGTGCCGCGTCCCGCTAGGCGCACCCCGCGTCGAAGCGGTTCTGGAACACGAGAAAATCGAAGATCGTGAGCGCGCCGTCGCCGTCCAGGTCTGCACGCAGGTCGCCCGCGTCGAACTGGTTCTGGAACACGAGAAAATCGAAGATCGTCAGCTCGCCATCGCCATCGCGATCGGCGGCGCAGACGACAACGAGCACCGATTGGTCGGTGTAGACCACGTGGGCGGGGCCGACGGCGGGAACGTCTGGAAGCTGGACTCTTGCGAAGGCGCCCAGGATGACCGAGCCCCGGATGCACTCGAATCGATCGCCCGGCTCTGGCCGGAAGCCATCCAAGAATCGCACCGCCAGCGTTCCGTCGACGATGATCGTGGTCGCCCCGTCGACGCGATCGAAGCCGTCCGCATGGGCGGAGGCCACGTCGATCTCGATCTTCGCGGTGGGATCGAGCGTGAGCCTGTTCTGCGGCCGGATGTGGCCGATCGGGCCGGTCGGGGACGCGGGCGCGATCACGCCTTCGGTGCGCAGGCCGATGATCGTGCCCTGGCCGGCCAGAACGCCCTGTGCTCCCATCCGGCCCGGCGTGCCCGAGCCGCCCGATCCAGCGACGGCCCGCACCGTGGCGTCGGCCGACGTGAAGCCGTGCAGGCGGACGACTCCATCCTGGACCACGCCCTCGAGCAGGTACAAGAAGGCGTTGCTCACCGGGCGCGCGTCGCCCACAACGATCTCGTCCTCGATGGTGACGCCCGCTCCAAGGTCCACGTTGTTGCCAGTCTTCACCACGAGCGAGCCGCGGATGGTCGACCCCACGAGCAGCGTATCCCTGAGGTCGAACTCGCCTCCGTTGGTTTCGATCAGCACGCCATCGAGGGTTGCCCAGCCCAGGTTGATGCGCCCATCGACGAGGTTGCGGACGCCACCCCCCACCACCGTGCAGCCCCCGAGCGAGAGGGTGTCGCCCGGGCCAGGCCCCATGACGCCGGTGCTGATCCACGCGCCCCCCAGGCGACCCTGCCCTACCACGCGGCCCTCGTCACCCACCACCGAAAGGCCTCCGGGGTTGCGGATGACCGCATCGGTCGACGCCAGCCCGTTGAGCCGCACCACGCCGCGAATCACCGCGGTGTCCTGCAAGAGCACGGAGGCGTTGTCGCTGCTGAGGCCATCGCCCACCACCACCTCGCCCGAGCCGGACATGCTCCCGGCAAGCGTCAGCGACGCCCCCGGCAGCACGCGCAGCGAGGCAGCCGGGTTCGCCAGCACGAGTGAGCCAACCGCCACGCTCTCGGCCCGCACCGTGTACGGCCCGGTTCCGCCCAGCACCGCCGTATCCGTCGCCCCCGGCACGACCGCCGGCAGCCAATTCGCCGCGACCCCGAAGTCGCCATCGACCGGGCTGGCCCACTCGATGTCACTCTGGGCAAGGCCGGCACTCGCGCACAGTCCGAGCGCCGTAATGGCGTGGATGGATGGGCGGGTCTTGGACATGGGCCTCTCCCTCACCCTCGCCACGACGGGCGGCGGTGCGAGGCCAATATACCCGAAGATCGGCCCGAACACAAGGCCCTTTCGGCCCCGATTCAGCCCTTGAGCGCCGCGTCGATCGCCGCCTGGATGGCCGCATCGGTCGGCTCGGTCTTCGGATCGAACCGCGCGATGACCGTGCCGTCCTTGCCCACCAGGTACTTGGTGAAGTTCCACGACGGCTCGCCGCCCTGCTTGGCTAACGTCGCGAACAGCGGATGGGCGCCCTCGCCCTTCACGTCGGCCTTGGCGGCCACCGGATACGTCGCGCCCATGTCCTCGCAGAACGCCGCGGCTTCGGCCGAACCCAATGGTTCCTGATTAAAACTCGCGCTGGGGAACGCGAGCACCGTGAAGCCACGCCCCGCGTTGGCCCGCTGCAATGCCTCGAGCTGGCCCACCTGCGGCGTCAGCCCGCACCTGCTCGCGGTGTTGACCACCAGCACGACCGTGCCCTCGTACGCGTCCATCGAGGTCGCCGAGCCGTCGGCCAGCTCGAACGACACGCCGCGGACGGATGGGTTGGTGGGGACGGTTCGCCTGCCTGTCGTCGTGCCTTCCATCGAGATGCCCTCCTCTGGCGTGCGATACGTCGATTCCTCCTCGCCGTTGCCCGAGCAGGCGGCGAGCGCGAGCAAGGACGCGGCGAGCGAAGCGGTCAGCGCGGTCTTCGTGAGCATGTGGAATCCCTCCGTTGCCTTCTCCCCTGGAATACGCCCAGAGGCGCAATCGTACTACCCTGATCCGTGAGCGGGACGAAGACCATCGAACTCATCCGCACCACGCGGTTCTGCGTGAACGACCCGTCGTTCGGGGATCCGAGGAGCCACATCGAGAGCGACCCCAACGGCTACGCGGGCCGGCCGGCCATGCGCGGGCTGGGGCGGTATTACAGCGTCGACGTGACCGCCCGCGGCGAGCCCGACCCGGTGACCGGGTACCTCATCGGCATCAAGGCTATCGACCGCGCGGTGCGCGACGCCGTGGTGCCCTTGATCACGTTGGCCTGCCACGATGACCCCACGCGCGAGCCCGCGACGCTGCTGCCCGAGCTGATGGTCGACCTCGAAGCGACCCTCCCTGTCACATTGGCCGCCCTGCGCTGGAACCTGACCCCGTACATGAGCATCACCATGAACGCGACCGATTCGACGACCGTGATCCTGCGCGAGCGATTCGACTTCGCCGCCGCCCACCGTCTGCACGTCGACAGCCTGAGCGACGAAGAAAACCAGAAACTCTTCGGCAAGTGCAACAACCCCAGCGGCCACGGGCACAACTACCAGGTCGAGCCGGCCGTCGAGGCGCCGCTGCCCCTCTCTTCTCAAAGTGGTCATGGCCAGATGCCGTTCACGATGCAGGACCTCGAACGCCTCGTCGACGAGTCGATCATCGCGGCCTTCGACCACACGAACCTGAACATCGACCCGCCCGATTTCAGCCAGGCCGGCGTCAACCCCAGCGTCGAGCACATCGCGCGCGTGTGCTTCGAGCGGCTTGCCAAGGCCATCGACGCGACCGATTCAGGGGCGAAACTCCGCGAGGTCACGGTGTGGGAGACCGACCGCACGCGGTGCACGTACCCGGCAACGTGATTCCCGCATCGCGAGCGGGATCAGCTCGCCGCTGCGGTCTCGTTCGACGGGTCGCCCCGCACGGGGGTCTGGGGGCCGCGAATGCCGCTGCGTGCTTCACCGCGCTCCCCGATTTCGGGGGTGGTGGCCTGCATGATCTTGCGTCGCCACGCCGAGGGGCTCTCGCCCAGCAGGCTGCCGAACGTCTGCGTGAAGTGGCTGTGGCTCGAAAAGCCCGTCGCCAGCGCCACGTCGGTCAGGGGCGTGCCCTGGGCGATGAAGTCGAGCGCGGCCGCGATGCGCAAGGCGGTGAGATACTTGTGCACCGTCTGCCCCGTCCAATGCCTGAACGTGCGAGCGAGATGGAACGGCGACACCTCGAGCTCATCGGACAGGTCGTCGAGCGTGAGCCGATCGGCATACCGCTGCGCCAGCACGGCCTTGGCGTTCTCGGCCAGATCTCGGTGCGCGCGGCGGGTGGGCTCGGTGACGGCGGCCGAGCGACGCTGCCTGGCAGTCACCCCGGGCTCGAGCGCCCGGCGGAACACGTCCAGCACGGCCTCTCCCAAGCCCAGTGGGTCGGCCCCCGGGTCGGCGAGTTGCGTACTGAGGCGTCGCTGATCGCGATAGAGCGCCGGTGCGCACGTCGTGTGCGTGAAGGGCGCGAGAGATTCGGGACTCTCGGCGCGCAGTCCTAAACTCCGTGCGATCTCGATCGCCAGATGCGGTACCACGCTGAACCACTCGCACCGATCACCGCGATCCGTCAACGCACGCCGCTTATACGGTCTTAACGCGTTGTACACCATCGTCGTGTTCGGGTCGGCGACGACCGGTTCGGCATCGTCCTGAATGATGACCACCGGCTCGCGCGCAAACACGACCGTCGGCCAGAAGATCGGACCGGTGTCCGCGAAGCCGGGCCAATCCACGGGCAAGCGAAAACGGCCGTGAAGCCAATCACGGTCGGCAACGACCAATTCGTTGGGGCTGACACCGGGCCTGCCTCGCAGGCGGTGGAAGCGCGACGCGTCCCGTTCACTCATCCGTATCACAGGGAGTCCTTACCCCGGCCGACCCGTCCGGTCACCGTCATCGAGAAGCAGTTTTCGAACAATCGAGGGCTCGGCGGCCTCGGCGAGGCGGCTGCGAGCGGGCCCTGCGGGGCCCACGATCCTCCGGCCGCTCGCCCCCCAACATTCCAAAGGTGGTGTTGGGATCGGAGCGTCCGCCCTTTTGTACCGTGGTTTCTGTCAGAGGTTGCGATTTGCACGATCCGATGCGGCAAATGCGAAACTAAGCAAGATTTCGGAAGTCATCCGGGCCGACCATCGGTCATGCTTGATTCACCGGGGCAGGCCCAGACCGCCCCCCTACCACACCCAAGATTCAGGAGCCAGAACCATGCGAATCACCCCCGAATGCCGCGTGTGCGGCCTGATTTGTGCCATTGCCGCGAGCGTGCCGACCTCCCCGCACGCTCTGGCCCAGTTCGTCGAGCCCGACGTACGAGTCCACTTCCAGGTCTCGGGCACAGGCCGTTTCGGCTGGGCGATATCGGAACTTGCCGACATCGACGGCGACGGCGCGATGGAACTCATCGTCGGCGCGCCATTCGTCAACGGCGTGGTCGGCGCGGGCGATGGACGCTGCGTCGTGTACTCGGGCGCGACCGGCGAGGTCTTGATGGACCTGTCCGCCGATGGCCCGGGCGAGAACTTCGGCTGGGCCATCGCCGACGCGGGCGACGCCAACGGCGATGGCGTAACCGACGTGCTCGTCGGCGCTCCTCGGCGCGATGCACAGCGCGGCGCGATCTACGTCTTCTCGGGCCACCCCGACACGCGTGGCGAACTGCTCCAACGCATCGATGGCCTACGAGCCGGCGAGAGCTTCGGGTACGCGCTCGCCGGGCTGGGCGACGTTGACGGAGACGGCCTGGGCGAGGTCGCCATCGGCGCACCACAGAGCGACTCGGGCGGCGGCGTACTCAACGACGGGCGCGTGTACGTCGTGAGCGTCATGGCCGCCAGCGTGCTGCACGACATCGCCGGGCCCGGCGCTGGCGCCGAACTCGGACACGGCATCGGCCGACTCGGTGACATCGATGGAGACGGGGCGAACGACTTCGTCGTCTCGGCAACCGTCGCGCAGCAGGCTCGGGTGTTCTCCGGCGCCACGGGCGATCCCTTGCTCATCCCGTTGCGACCCGACACCACTGCCAGCGCGTTCGGCGACTTCTTCGTCGGACCCGCGGGCGACGCAAACGCCGACGGCACGCCGGACATCTATGTTGGCGATTACGGCGCCGATGGCAATCGCGGACGCGTCCACGTCTACAGCGGCGCGGACGGCTCACCCCTGTGGCGGCGTGGCGGCGGAGTTGAGGGCGTGGGACGCGGCTTAGGTTGCGGACGCTCCGCCGGCGACGCGAACGGCGACGGGTACGACGATATCATCGCCGGCGCGTACCTCTCGGGACAGGCCAACGTGTTCTCCGGCGTCGACGGATCGACACTCCGAACCATCACCGCGACCTCGACGGCAGGCCAGTTTGGATTTGATTGCGTGGGCATCGGCGACGTCACGGGCGACGGCATCGCCGACTTCGCCGTCGCCGCCGCCGTTGGCGACACGGTCTACGTCATCGAGGGCAACTGCACGGCCGACCTCGACGGCGACGGCGAGGCCACCATCTTCGACTTCCTTGCCTTCCAGAACGCCTTCGACGCGGGCGACCCGATCGCCGACTTCGACAGCGATGGAGACCTGACGATCTTCGACTTCCTCGCGTTCCAGAACGCGTTCGACATCTGTGCAGGCGGCTAACCCGCCGTGACGGGCTTGCCGGCGTTCGCCGCGGCGGCGTACTCCTGCAATGGCCGCACCGACCAATCACCGGCTCGCAACGCCGCGATGGCGTCTACCGCCGCCCGCGCGGCTGTCGCGGTCGTGATCATCGGGATCGAAAGGCGAACCGCCGTCGATCGGATGCGCCCCTCGTCGGTCTCGCTGCCGCTGGCGGTGGGCGTGTTGATGACCAGGTGGATGTCGCCGCTGGTCATCATGTCGATCACGTTGGGCCTCGCGCCGGTCGCGATCTTCTGCACGATGTTCGTGCGAACGCTGTACTTTGACAGGAACGCGGCCGTCCCACCCGTGCTGTAGATCACGAAGCCCATGGCCGCCAGCCCGCGCACGACCGGCAGGATGCCCTGCTTGTCGGCGTCGCGCACCGAGACGAACACCGCGCCGGCCGTCGGCAGCGTGTTGCCCGCCGCCATCGCCGCCTTCGCGAGCGCCAGCGGCGGCGAGGCGTCGATGCCCATCACCTCGCCCGTGCTGCGCATCTCCGGGCCCAGCACGAAGTCCACCCGCGGGAACTTCTGGTGCGGGAAGACCGGCGCCTTCACCGCGTACGCGCCCGTGTTGGTCACCTCCTGCACGCCAAGCTCGTCGAGCGTCTGGCCCATCATCACGCGGGCGGCAAGGTTGGGCCAGGGCACGTGCGTGGCCTTGCTCACATACGGCGCGGTCCGGCTCGCGCGTGGGTTCACCTCCAGCACGTACACCACGTCGTCCTTGATCGCAAGCTGCACGTTCATCAACCCGCACACACGCAGGGCCTTGGCCAGCTTGCGGGCGGCCGAGCGAACCTTCTCGATTGTCCGTGAAGACAATTCGTTGGGCGGCAGGAAGCACGTGCTGTCGCCACTGTGCACGCCAGCGTGCTCGATGTGCTCCATGATGCCACAGATGATCGCTTGCCCCGCGTCACTCTCACCGGTCGGGTCGAAATCGGCGATCACGTCCACGTCCACCTCGGTCGCGCCGTCGAGGAACTTATCAATCAGGATTGGCGCGTCCTGCAACCCGCCGTCGAGCCCGGCGCTGCGCACCGCGCTGTCGACGAACCGCCGCAGCGCCCGGCCGTCCTGGCAGATCTCCATGCCGCGCCCGCCCAGCACATAGCTCGGCCGCACCAGCACCGGGTAGCCGATCTCGGCCGCCACCGCCTCGGCCTCCTGCCTCGACCGCGCGATGCCGCTGGCCGGCCGCGCCAGGCCAAGATCCTCGAGCAGATGATCGAACTGGTCGCGATCCTCCGCCAGGTCGATCGAGTCCAGGCTCGTGCCGATGATCGGCGTGCCGGCCATCGCCAGCCCGTGGGCCAGGTTCAGAGGCGTCTGCCCGCCGTACTGCACGATGCAGCCGTTCAGGTTGCCGTCAACGTTGAGCGCCTCGGTCACGTTCAGCACGTCCTCGAGCGTCAGCGGCTCGAAGAACAGCAGGTCGCTCGTGTCATAGTCGGTGCTGACCGTCTCGGGGTTCGAGTTGATCATCACGCTCTCGATGCCCAATTCCCGCGCGGCGAACGCGGCATGGCAGCAGCAGTAATCGAACTCGATGCCCTGGCCGATGCGATTGGGCCCGCCACCCAGGATCACGACCTTGGGCGCGTCGGTGATGCGCACCTCGCTGTCGTACTCATGCGTGGCCTTGCCCTGCTCGTCGTACACGGTGACGGGGTTCTCGTACGTCGAGTAGTAGTAGGGCGTGGCCGCCTCGAACTCGGCAGCGCACGTATCCACCAGCTTGAACGCAGGCGCAATGCCCAGCTTCTTGCGATGCTCGCGAACGCTCAGGATCGTCTCGCTTCGGATCGCGTCGAGGTACACGTTGGCGAGCTGCGCATCGCTGTAGCCGAGCTGCTTGGCCTGCCGCAGCACGCGCTCGGGCACGTCCTCCAGCCGCTCGTATTTCAGCAGCGTGTCCTCGAAAGCCACCAGCTCGGCGATCTGCCCAAGGAAGAACGGATCGATCTTCGTGTGCTGGTAGACCTGCTCGATCGTCCAGCCCATCTTCAGGGCGTAGCGAACGTAGTACAGCCGCCCCTGGCTGGGCACGGCGAGCTTTCGAGTGAGCTTCGTCTCGTCGATCGGCCACTCGATCGGCTGCCCGTCGGCCGTCCGCAAACCGGTCGCGCTCATCGTGTGCTCGCTCTCGCCCGGGGCGGCAAAGTCGAGCACCAGCTGCTCGCGCTCGATGGCGCGCGTGGCCGTCAGCCACTTGTCGTTGCGGTCGAGGCCCAGCCCGAACCGCTTAACCTCCATGGATCGGATCGCCTTCTGCAAACTCTCCTTGAACGTTCGCCCGATCGCCATCGCCTCGCCCACGCTCTTCATCTGCGTGGTCAGCGTCTCGTCGGCCTCGGGGAACTTCTCGAACGTCCACCGCGGCATCTTCGTGACGACATAGTCGATGCTCGGCTCGAAGCACGCGCTCGTGGTCGCGGTGATGTCATTCCGCAGCTCGTCGAGGGTGTAGCCCAACGCCAATCGAGCCGCGATCTTCGCGATGGGGAAGCCCGTCGCCTTGCTCGCCAGCGCACTGGAACGCGACACGCGTGGGTTCATCTCGACCACGACGAACTCGAACGCCTCGGTCCCGTCCTCGTTGGGCGTGGGGTTCGGGTTCACCGCGAACTGCACGTTACTGCCGCCCGTCTCGACACCCACCGCCCGCACGACCGCGAAGGCCGCGTCGCGGAGCACCTGGTACTCCTTGTCGGTCAGCGTCAGGATCGGCGCGACGGTGATCGAATCGCCCGTGTGTACGCCCATGGCATCGATGTTCTCGATGCCGCAGACGATGACGCAATTGTCCTTCTTATCGCGGACAACCTCGAGCTCGTATTCCTTCCAGCCCAGCAGGCTCTTGTCGATCTGCACCTGGCCGATCATGCTGGCGCTCAGGCCGCGGGCCACCTGCTGGCGAAACTCCTCGGTGTTGTATGCCACGCCGCCGCCCCAACCGCCCAGCGTGAAAGCGGGCCGAACGATCGAGGGCAACCCGAGTTCCTCGAGCGCCTCCATCGCCTCGTCGAGCGTCGTCACCGTTCGCGAGGGCGCCAGCGGCAGATCCCTGGCCTCGCACACCTTGCGGAAGGCCTCGCGATCCTCGGCGCTGTGGATGACCTTGCGGTCGGCACCGATCATCTCGATGCCGAATTCCTCGAGCGTGCCATCGTCGTGCAGGGCGCAGGCGCAGTTCAGGGCCGTCTGCCCGCCCAGGGTCGGCAGGATGGCGTCGATCCCCTGGCCACCGCTGGCCCGATCGCACTCCTTCTGGATCACCTTCCGCACGCTCTGGGGCGTGATGGGCTCGATATACGTGCGATCCGACAGGCTCGGATCGGTCATGATCGTCGCGGGATTCGAATTGACCAGCACCACCCGGCACCCCTCGGCCCGCAGCGTCTTGCAGGCCTGGGCCCCCGAATAATCGAACTCGCAGCCCTGGCCGATGACGATGGGGCCGGACCCGAGCACCAGAATAGTGCGAATATCTTCTCGTTTGGGCATCCCGAGGGCTTCTCCAGAGGTCTTCCTGACCAATCTGCGCTCGCCGAAAACCGGCGGGGCGCGGCGATGCGCCCACGGGAGGCATCGTATGTCGGCAGTCCTTGCGCGTCAGCCGATTTTGCCCCCGTTTCGCAACTCCGCCTCATGTCGCCCCCAACGGCGGTCGATAACCCAGAAGGCCGGCGGGGCCCACCTCCGCCGGCGACTCACAGACGACAGCGCCGCAGGCGCACCAAGAGGAGACTCCAAATGCGTCGAACCGCGACCGCTGGCCTGCTTGCCGCCGCCGGCATGGGCTGCCTGACCCCCGCCGCCCATGGCGACGACCTGTTCCGCGTCATGGTGACCGCCAACGACCCCATGGTCGGCAGCCTCACCGTGGGCGGCTCGTCGGTGCCCGACCTGGTCGAAGACCTGCTGGACACCCAGAACGACTTCGCCATGTTCGACGGCGAGGACTTCGCCGCCTCGCTCCGTTACGCCGGCGTCGACGATGCCATCAGCTTCACCCTTAGTGATGACGGCGACACCGCCACGCTCCAGTTCCTGGGGAGAGAGGGCGACCCGCTCGTCTTCACCTCGGACGCCACCGGCGACGTCGAGGACCAGATCGTCGACTTCCTCGAGAAGGAAGGCTCGGCCACCGTCGCCGACTTCCTCAAGGAAATCAACAAGCGATCGCTCGTGGCCGTCACCGACGGCAACCCGCAGGCGACCACGGCCCGCATGGCCTCGTACAAGTACGACCGCTTCGGCAAGCACCAGGACCTCACACGCCTGGAACGCCGCATCATGACCGGCGAGGTCGTCCGGCCCGCCACCCCTTCGCCCAGCGCCTACCGCACACGCGGACAGGATCAGGACGGCGGCATGCAATCCGTCGGCGAC
>JAUHYE010000075.1 GCA_030426395.1 Phycisphaerae bacterium | reverse complement strand
GTTGCCCTCGGCCTCGTGCTCGGCGTGATCATGACACCCCTGGCCGCCGCCGCCCTCGCCGGACTGACTTGGGTCGAAGCCCGGGGTCTGGTTCTCTTCAGCGCCCAGCGCGGCGGGCGCGTGTACCCCGAACTCGCCCACGCCATCGTCCGCCACGGCGCGGCCGGGTGGCTCGTTTCGGCACTCGGGGCGCTGCTCATGCTTTCCCTCGCATGGTCACTCGAAACCGAAGTCAGCCTGCTGATGGGACGATCGCCAAGCGGCGCTCCGCCGACCTGGACGATCGTCCTGGCTGGCGTCGGTCTGTCGCTCGGTGTGCTGGGCTTTCTCGGCTTCGAGTTCTTCGCCTGGCTCGGTCTGCGACGCTGCAAGTTCGCCAATCGACCAAAACCGACCCAGCACCTGCCGAATACCAGCGCGTGAGCCTGGTTTCACTCCTTCGCCGGAGTCGCACGCACGCTCTACGCTTCGCGCGGAGGAATGCCCGAATGGCCGAAGGCCGCAAACGCCGAAGATTCCGATGGCTTCGCCGGATCGCGCTCACGCTCGCGGTGGTCATGGTGGCGTTGATCCTCGTCATCGCCGTGGCCGGTCCCAGCATCGCCGGCGCCCTTGCACCCACCATTGCCAGCCGATTGGGTCTGCCAGGCCGCGTCGAACTCGAAGCCGTTTCCCTTTCGTGGCGAGGCGACCTCTCCGTCGGCCGTGCCGCCATCTACGACCCCGAAGACAAGCACGTCGCCAGCGTCTCGGTGAGCACCGCCGGCGGCCTGCTCGGCCTGCTGGACGGCCGGCTCGACAGCGACATTGTCATTGACGGTTGGGCGACTGTTGAGATCGCCGAAGACGGCACGACCAACCTCGAGCGTGCGCTGGGTCTCGAACGAGGCGCCGAGACCGACGCGGCTATCGAAGCCGAACGGCAGGGTGAAGCGGGGGCACTGCCATTCGCGCGCATCGTTTTCGATGGCCTCGACCTCGCACTGACCAAAGTCGGCTCACCAACGCTCGCCATCGCTGGGCTTGCCGGCCAGGCCGAAGCCGAAGGTGATCGTGTCAAGGCCGTCGCCACCGGCGCGTTGACCATGCCGCCGCAGCACCCCACCGCGCGTCGCGAGATAGCCGAAGCGCCAGAGCATGGCGCCTTCAAGCTCGACGCCGAGATCGGCTTGCAGGACTTCTCGGGCAACGCCGAGGCAAAAATCGAGAACCTCACCCCCGAACTCGCCGAAACACTTGGCAACCTGAGCGGCGACGAGACCATCACTCGCGCGGCCACGGTCGCCGCGCGTGGCGGCCTTGGTCTCGACCTCAGGGCCAAGCTCACCGCGGGCATGCCCACCGAGGCTTTGGTCTCGCTCCAATCCGGAACGATAAACGCCAATCTCGCGATCGAAGAACGCGATGGTGCCGTCCGGCTCGAATCGCCGGGCTCGGTCGAAATCGACACCGCCGTGTTCCTCGCCGAAGACGCGATCCGCCAGCGTGTCATGCCCGGTCAGAACGTCCAGGTCATCCAGGCCGGCAAGATCGCACTCACGATTGAACGGCTGAGCGTGCCGATGGAGTCCCGCAGGCCCAAGTTCGACCAGGCCGAGGCGACGGTGCGTGTACAGGCGGGACACACGCTGCTGAACGTCCCCGGCCCCGAGGGCACACCTGTCGAGGTCCGCGTGAACAGCCTCGAAGCTTCCGCAATCGTCGACATCGGCGCGCCGCTCAAGCTTCAAGCCCTGGCCAAGTCCGGCGTACGCGGCCAGCCCGACGGCCAGATCCAGATCGACGCCACGCTCGACCTGAACGCCATCCCGAGTCTGACCACTGAGGGTCAGACGCTCGATGTCACGACGCTGACCGCGCTCGCGCCAAATCTGCGTGTCTCGCTCGATCAGGTTCCCACGCTTGCTGCCAAGCCATGGCTCGCGTCGCTCGACGCGATGGGCTTGGATGTCCCCAGCATCGTTGGTCCGAGCATCAGCGCCACGCTCGCGTGGGCGCCGGTAGCGGATGGCGCCGCCGGCGTCACGCTCGATATCCAAGCCCCGCATGTGCAGGCCAGGACGACCGCGACATGGTCGCGCGACGCCATCGCCCTCACGTCGCCTGCCACGCTGAACATCGCCCGCCCCAACGCCATCGCCGCCGCGTGGCTACCAGACGGCTGGCTCATGGAAAACGGTCAGGGCGTGCAGGCCACGGTTCCCCAGTTGCGCCTTCCGATGGCCGGCTTCAAGCCCGACCTCGCAGGCGCAACAGCACAAGCTACCATCAAGACCGCCGGCGCAGCCGTCCGTTCGCCGACGGCTCCCACCCTCGGTCTGAACACGCTCGAACTCCAGATCGCCACGAGCGGCAGCCAAACCAGCCTCGAACTCAAGTCCAAACCCACCGTCAATGGCCGCCCCGCCACGCTCGACGCCAACCTTCGAACCGCCGGCCTCGGCGACCTGCTGAGCACAACGGCAGAGCATCTCCCGACGCTGCTGGGTACGGTCGACATCTCCGCTCCCGCCCAAGTCGCCGGCGCGTTCGGCATCGACTTCGGCGGGAGACCAATGCAGCAATGGGTCAACGAAGCGTTGGGCCCCAACATCACGGCCCGCCTCGAACTCACCGAGCCAGCCGACAACCTCCTCGCTGGCACGCTGTCCGTGAATTCACGCCAGGCAATCCTCACCGCCAACAGCATCGGCGTCACTACCGCGGGCCTCTCGATGTCGGGCGCCAAGCTCGAAGCCACGCCGAGCAAGACCTTGTGGCAAGGCCTCGCGCCGATGCTCAAGCTCGATGGCTCCATGCTCGCGGCCACCTCGCCCATCGTCCTCGAAGTCGGTCCCGTATCCCTCCCGCTCGGCGAAGGTGCGGACCTCACCGCGGGCCTTGCGAACACCTCGGTGAAACTCGCCGCACAGCGTCGGATCACCATCGAAGGCGTGCCGACCGGCCCAGCCGACGAATCGGGCGAACGCCCGCGCACGACCATCGCCCTGACCAATCTCAACGCCAACCTCAACTCCATCGGCGGCGCCATGTCCGGCGGCTCCAATGTCCAGGGCGCGCTCAACGCCGCGGTCGAGTCTCCGGACCAGGGCCGAATCGCCGTTATTAACGGTGCCGTCCAATCCGGCGATCGCGGCGCTATCGATGCGCAGCTCGTCATCGACGAACTCAACACCGTGTTGTCATCGGCCTTGGCCGGTTTGGGCGATGCCGCTTCGACCGCCATCCAGGGCTCGCTGGGCCCCGATGGCCGAATCGAACTCAATGCCTCGGCCCGAAGCACGCCGAAAGCCAAGACGCCCTGGACGCTCCTGACCGCCTCGCTCGACGTGCAGACCAGGAAGCTCAAGACCGCGCAGCCTATCGCCGTCGAGTTCCTGCCCGACACGATCACGCTCTCGAACCCGACCACGCTCACCTGGACCCCCGACGCCGCATGGCTCGAGTCCGCAATCGGCGCGCAGGTCACATCGGTCAAGCCTTTCAAGATCTCGCTCGACCGCCTGGCCGTTGGAAATCCGCTCACCGGCGAGTTCGCGCTGCTCGACCCCGAACTGGTCCTTATAGATGCTGCCCTCGACGGCCAAGGGGCGACGATCGCCATCAAGGATCGCCCGAGCATCGAACTCCAAACCGTGACCGGCCGCGTCCGCCGCGTTGCGCAGAGCACCTACAGCATGACCGCGAGGGCCGCGACTGCCGGCGGCGGCACGCTCGAACTCAACGGCCTCATCGATAAGCCCACCGACGCTCAGGGCCGCCTCAGCCTCGAAACCGCTCAGGTCCGAGGCACGCTCAAGGGCGACGATGTGCCCGTCGCACTGGCCGACGCGATGTCCAACACCAACGGCCTGCTCGCGGACAGCCTGGGTGAGGTCGTCGATCTCGATGCCGAGATTCAGCACGGTAAGCTGATTCCGGGCGAGCCGCCCGAGGCAGACCTGCGATTCAGCGTCCGAGGCCCCCGCGCTGATGCCTCGGGCTACGGACGCCTGGCGAACCACATCATCTCGATGCCCGACTCACAAACGCTCTTGACCGTTCGAGAAGTCAAGCCCGAGATCGCCGAGCGATTCAGCCAGATCATCCCAGAGTTGCTCCGTGTCGAGAAACGCCCGGAAGACGGCCCCGCCGTTGTTCGTACCGAGGGGCTCGCAATCCCAACCAACGGCGAGTGGGCCAAGGGCCAGGGCAGCATGACCATCGCGCTCGGCACGGCGCGCTTCCGAACGAGCAGCGTGCTCTCGAGCGTGCTCAAGGCGACCGGCCAGCGTGAGAGGGGCTCCCTCGGCCGCCGCATCGACCCGATCCACATCACCATGGCCGACGGCGTCATCACCTACGACCCCTTCGACCTGCCTATCGGCGACCTCACCCTCCACTCCGAGGGCACGGTGAACCTGCCCGCGAATAACATGGACGTACTCGTCTGGATCCCCATGGCTGCGCTCTCGGACGAGGCCGCCGGACGGTTCAACACCGGCCTCGGCAGCGCGATCGGCCGCTCGGTCCCCGGCTTTGGTTCAGCGACCACCGTTCCCTGGCGTGTCAGCGGCCCGCTCAACAAGCCCGACATCAGGCCCGCCCCGCGCGTCCTGATCGAACGCCGCGGCGACCAACTCCTCGGCCCGCTCTTGCGACCGGGCGAAACGCTTGGTGACCTCCTCAGCCTGCCAAGAAAGCGAGAGCAATCCGGGGGTGGCGGCTAATCGGCGGCCAACCAGCCTAGATATCGCGCGATTTCAAGGGTGGGCTCGATCACCCCGCCCGATGCCGAAGCAAGAAAAGCCGCGACCCCATCGATGATCACCCATCGTGCCTGCGCACACTCCCACGCGTGCTCTCCCGTGATCGACAACACCGGCCCGGGCCCTGCTATAGACGCACGCACGACGACGTCCAGACTACTCGCCGCCTCATCCAGCACCAACGCGACCGCCCGGGCATCCTGCAACGCCGCCGTTACTCCGACCTCCTCGGCAAGCTCCGTTCGCAAGGTAACGAGCACGTCTTGAACATCGAGAACAGCCGGCGATTCCGGTACCTGCAACCCACCCGCCGGCGCGAACTCCCACATACCAGGATAACTCCGCGTCGAAGCACCCCGCTGCGCCAGCAGCACGCATGGCTTGCCGTCCACCACCGACTCGATGACTCCTGTCACGCTCAGAATCGTGGTTGGCGTGTCGGGTCGAGCGCACACGACATGCGCAAACCGCTCGGGTGTCGCACGAACCACGCCGGCCGCCGCATCGATCGACTCCACAGCCAGAATCTCACCATCGAACAGCCGAGGGTTGCGCTCGCACGCCCGAGACCAATCATGTTCGACCCGAGGATCGAGCCCGGGCCGCTCGCCGCCGACCTCGATCCTCAGCGGTGCACCAAGCGGCAGGAGCGTAACGCTCACAAACCTAGAGCCGAGCTGAACGGCCCGCCCAGTTGCGAGCTGAGTTCCTCGGGCAACCCCAGCTCCTTCGCTTCCTCGGCGATCGTCTCTCGCGCGACAGCTTGAGCCCTTGCCATCGCGTCGTTCGTCGCCTGGGCGATCAGGTCCTGGGCCAGCAACTGGCTGGCCTGGTCGGCCGAGAACGCCGTCGCCATGGCGGGCTCGATGTGCACGCTCACGACCTTCATCGCCCCGCTCATGGTCACGATGATCGCGCCTTCGCCCGCGGTGCCCTGCACGCGGGCGGCCTCCAGCCTGTCCTTCACCCGCGCGGCGGCGTCGGCCAGCTTCTGGCGGTCCTTCATCAGGCTCGTGATCGCGCCGAGCGCGCGCATCTGATCGAACATGCTCGCCTCCGTGCCGAGTCGGAAAAACCAACCGCTTACTGTGCCGCTTCCACGATGGTGTACGAGATCGCCCGCCCGCCGCGGACTACGACGTCCACCACGAGCGTGTTGTCGGCCTTCACGTGCCCCATGTCAAAGCGGTACCGCCCCTCGCCCATGTCCTGGGGTGCGTCGTGGTTCAGCTTGGCCTTCATGCCCTCGAGGTCGAGTTGCTCGGACATCATGTCACCACTCTCGAACCACTCCTGCACCGCCACCTCGTCCATTGCCCCGTTCTTTTGCGTGAAGAAGTACCACGCCCCCAGGCCGCATGCGACGACGATGAGCAGCAGGACGACGTTCTTGATGAGGCCGGACTTCTTCTGGGTCATTTGGGGGCTCCGCGTGTGCTATCGAGACAAGAATTGACGAATCGGAAGAGGTTAGACCCCACCGGGCTCCTAAGCATCCCCGGGTGCGAACAACTCCCGTGCCTTGCGAACAAGGGCATGATCGTGCAAGCTCGGGCCGGCCGGCGTGGGCTCGGAAGTCGCCGCCGGGGCTGATTCCGGTCGGATAGGTTGTTGAACGGGCGGTTTGGGCTCGACCTGCGACGGCGCTATTTGCGTCGTTGGTCGGCGGTCCGACGCTGATGGTGGGGGGGCCGACGGCTCGCTCGAGGCAGCCGCCGCCGGCCTCAGGCTTTTCCCCGGGCCATCTCCGGCACGCGACCCGACCCGCCGCCCGCGGCGAGCGCCGCCAAATCCGCAAACCGTTCGGACATCGCCAGCCGCACCAGCGCCGCGTCGAACATCGCCCGCGGCGCCGGGCTCTCTCGGCACACTCGCTGCGCCGTCTCGCACAGCGCGATCATGTGCGACAGCCCTGGTGCGTCAAAGTTCTCCGCCCGCTTCGCCTCGCCTTGCCGGGCCGCGTCGGACAACTCCACCAACGGCGTCTCCGCCCCGCACACCCGCAGCACCATCAGGTCGCGCAGCCGGTTCGCCAATGTCTCAAGGGCCAATTCCGGGCTGATCCCAAGCCCGAGCAACTCGTCACCGGATTTGATTGCCTCACCCGCATCACCGCCCGCGATCGCGTCGACCATCCGGCCGATCAATTCACGATCGGGCAACCCCAGCAACTCTTCCAGCCGCGCGAGCGTCAGGTGCTTGTCGCCCGCCGCCATCAATCGATCGAGCAGACTCAACGCATCCCGCATCGACCCCGCGCCCAGCCGAGCCACCGCGGCCAGCAGATCGTCGTCGGCTTTCACGCCTTCCTTCTCACTCACCTCGCGCAGATGGTCGGCGATGCGGCCGGCGGAGATCATCCGGAAGTCGAACCGCTGGCACCGGCTCTGGATGGTGGGCGGCACCTTGTTCGCCTCGGTCGTGCACAAGATGAACTTCACGTGCTCGGGGGGCTCCTCCATCGTCTTCAGGAGGGTGTTGAACGCCTCCTTGGTCAGCATGTGGACCTCGTCAACGATGTAGACCTTCAGCTTCCCCCGCAGCGGCATGTACCCCGCATTGGCGATCAGCTCCCGAGCGTTATCCACGCCCCGGTTGCTGGCCGCGTCGATCTCGATCACGTCGCTGTCGCGGCCCTCCATGATCGCCTTGTCCGTCTCGGGGGTGCCCCCGGCCAGTGCCTTGGCGAAGATCCGGGCCATCGAGGTCTTGCCCACCCCCCGCGTGCCGCAAAAGAGGTACGCGTGCCCCACCCGCCCCTGCTCGATGGCCTTGGCCAGGGTGCGCGCGACCGCCTCCTGACCCACGACGGTCCCAAAATCCTGACTCCGATAGCGGCGGGCGAGGGCGGTGTAAGCCATAGGCCGGTAGCGTAGGGGCCGACCCGGCGGCAATGAAAAGGCCCGGGAAGCACCCCGGGCCGGAATCTGATTGAGAAGGCCGCTCGCCTGCTAATCCCTGAGCCGCCGAGGTGACGCACTCGCCACCAGCCGCAAGCTCGGCGTATCCCAGTTCGCGTTCAGCCCCGCGTCTCCGATGTCGCTGGCCTCCACGGTCAGGTCCATCGTCGCCCGCTTGAGCTGCGGGCCGATGTCGTATTCGAGCGTGAATGTTGCGTCGAGCACGCCCCGCAGCAGCGGCCGCGTCTCGCTCGACGTCAGCACCCCGTCGGTGAACTCATCCAGCGTCAGCATCAGCCGCTGAGAGCCGTCGGTCGCCTCGGGGTCGATCTCGGCGAAGATCCGGGTCACCTCGCGGAAGTTCGTTGCCTCGTCCTCCGCCGACACGAACTCGATCGTGTTGGTGAACATCGGGTTCTGCGTCTGGTCCAGCACATCGATCGGGTAGGGTGCGAACTCCCGACCCGTGCGGATCATCGTCAGCACGCGGTGCGTCACGATGCGCGTCACCACGTGCGTCGACGCCGTCTCGCTGGTCTGCTGGTAGCTCTTGAAGCTGGTGTCCAGAGCCGCCAGCGATGCGGTCAGCAGCGCCGCACTGATGCCCAGCGCCACCATCATCTCGATGAGGCTGAAGCCACCGGCGGCGGCACGCAAATGACGAGGCGAACGGGTGCGGCGCATCACGGGCGACCCTCCTGGTACGAACCACGCATCAACTGCAACTGGACGGGCAGCATGATGCCATCGGGCAGAGTCATGTCGGGGTTGAACCGCAGGTGCACCCGGCCGTAGCCATAGAACGGCACCGGCACGGCCCCATCGGGAGGCGTCTCGTCGTGGCCGACGTCGGCCAGGCCGTCACCGTTGGTGTCATAGCCCACGATCTTCTGCATGCGGGTTTCGCCGGTCAGCGGATCGACCGCCATGGCCTCGGGCAGCGTCGAGGGATCCAACGATTCCGAATCGCCGTCGTCCGGCCCGAAGTAGCCCAGCGTGGTGTTGAACATCGCCGGGTTGCCCACCGGCACGCCGAACTGGTCCACCAGAGGCGCCTCACCCGGCTTGGGCTTGAAGGTCATCAGCAGCGCTCCATCGATGGACGCATTGCCGCGGATGTCCATGACGCCCGCCACGATCACGCCGCCCAGCTGCACGTCCTGCGTCGGCGGGCTGTTGAACGTGCCCAGATCGACCGAATACCCCGGCAGCATCATGCTCGACAGGTCGATCAACTCCTCGTCGTCGCTGTCCGGGCGATACCGCTCGTCGGCCTGCTTCTCGGGGTCGGGATGCTCGCGCAGGAACCGCGTCGCCCCCGTGTACTGTAGCTTGTTGCGCGTGGGGGTGTACTGCAGCGGCGTGTCCGACACGATCGACCCGATGAACAGGCAATCATGGAAGCGGATGTTATTCGACATCAGCTTCGTGTCGGTCACGTGCCGGCCGTCGATGATGATCGGGTCCAGCAGGTCGGCGAAGTTCACCGGCCGGGTGTTCTTCAGGAAGTCCGCCTTGTCCAACGCCTGCGTGAACGGATTGGCGGGGATGAAGAATCCCTGCGCGGGCGGCAACGCCGTCGCGGGCAGCACGTCATCGGGATACTCGGCTGGGTCGGTCACCTCGACGCGCGGCGCGTCAGGCTGGGGCCGGCCCGACCCGCTGTCGTAGCTCATCTTGCCGTACAGCTCCCAGTTCAGGTGCTGGTTGTCGGTCTGCGTGCGGACATAGGTGATGCCCACGAACGTGCAGTTGATGAACAGCGCGTTCAGCCCGGGGTCCAGCACCGCGTCCTTGAACGTCATGTTCATGAACACGGGGCGGTAGTACCAGTCCGTAAAGTTCGGGCTGTTGAACGGCGTTTTCTCGAAGTACGCCGTGTCCCAGTTGTCGGGCCGCCCGTCGCCATCGGCGTCAGGATCAAGCCGGTAGAACTGCGGTGCATCCGGGTCGCCGCCCAGTTCCTCGTATCCCACCAGATCGCCCGGGGCGCCCAGGCCCAGGTTCTGAGCCACCTGCGTCAGGAATGGATCGCCGTTGGCCGTGCCGACGATGATCTGGTCCTTGGCTTTGGTGAACCGATCGGTGGTCATCTCGGGCAGATCGTCCTCGGTCACGCCGAAGCTCATCGCCGGATCATCATCCGGGTCGATCGGGCCTTGCAAGCGTTCCTCGACCGGGCCTTGGAAGCTCTCCCAATCGCCCCGGCTCGCGCGGAACGCCAGCGTGCCGTCGACCTTGCGGTACAGGTCACGCCCGTCGATAAAGCCGTCCCGGTACCCAAGCACCTGGTCGGCAAACAAACCCGAATAGGGATCGACGTCTTGCAACGGCTCGTCGCCGGGCTGCCAGACGCCATCGCCGTTCGTATCGACAAACCCGTGGACACCATTGCGGTTGCGGTCGGGCTTGGCGCTATCGATCAGGAGCGCCAGCGCGTCGTCGACGGGCCGGCCCGACCCGTCGATGAACTCGGCAGTCGCGAATTCGCCGGGCGTGCCAGCCCGCAGCGCGTCGGAAAGCGCGACCCGTCCGTCCTTGTTCGTATCGTAAAAGGCAAGGAACAAGTCAAACTCATCGATGTATCCATCGCCATTCACATCCAGCGCGCTCTCGTCGGCAGTGCCGTCACCGTCCAGGTCGAGCCCGGCGCCCTGCCCCTCGTCGGGGTGGCCAACGCGCATGCGGTTGTCGTTGTCGATGTCCCACCGTGCGATGTTCGCATTCAGGGCGTCCAGCTTCTGATCCAGGTCCGGATGCAGGTGCCGAAAGTCCGACCGCAGCAGCATCGGATCGCCGAAGTTGAACGCCATGTCGGTGAACGTTGAGCCCAGGTCACCCTCGATCATCACGTTCTTGCCGATCATGATCTTGTTCGGCGAGATCACCGAGTGCTCCACACGCTTGGCCATGCGGAAGTCCTTGCTGATCGTCCGCGTCAGCGGCACGCCACCGCGCATGTGATCGAAGTCGAACCCCGTCACGATGATGCGGATGTCCGTGCCGTTGGCCAGTGGGGCATAGGTGATCTGGTACGCCTGCCCACGCGGGTCGGCATCGGGGTCCTGTTCGATCAGGCCCACCGCAGGCGTGTACAGCCAGTTGTCCTCGGCGAACAGCGTCAGGTCCACGTCGATCGGCGCTGCGCCCATGATCGGGGCAGTGATACCGTCGATGTCAACGGTGTTCATGTCCTCGTCGTGGATGATCGCCACCGCGTTGGCGATGCCAGTCGGCACGTCGCCGCTGGGCAGCGCACGCACCACCGTGTCCACATCGGCCGGGATGGCGCCGACCCACATCTGCCCGCCGAGCGTCTGATCGATGCGGCCGCGATCGATGACGAACCGCGTCACCGCCAGTTCCAGCCGCCCTTCGGCGATCGCCAACCCTGTCTCGGCAGAACTCATCGCCCGGCTCACATGCAGGTGCGCGGCGGCCGTGCGCAGGTTGCCCTGGCTCACCACCGCCATCGCGGCAGCCAGCGAGCCGAACAGGATCAGGAACATCATCGACAGCACAGACACCACACCACGGCGGCGCGGTCCGAGGCGTCGGCGGCCTGTGCGAGCGTGCGATCGGGTGACCTTCATCGTTGCTTCCTTCCGGCGTGACCCCACTCAGGGAACGATCCATACCACGCGGGTGATCTCCACCGGCGCGGTTACGAACGGCCCCTCATAGGTCACGATCACTTCCACCTTCAGCGGGAACTCATCGATGGCGATCCCCGCAGAAGCGCCAAGCGGTGCCTCCACGTAGTCCGCCGCTAGCTCCCGCGTCGGGTCGGTCGGGTGCACCTTGACTACCCGCACCGTCTGCGTCCAGCCCTGCATCGGGACCGGGTTGCCGTCGGGGTCGAGCATGACCGAGCCGTCGGCAAAGATCTCGGGAATCACCAGGCCGAAAGCGTCCAGCGGCCCGGGCAGGTCGTCGTCGTCCGCGAAGCCCGGCGTGCCGTTGAAGGCAAAGCTCAACCCGTCGAAGTCGTCCAGGTCGTCAAAGTCCTCCACCAGCGTCTCGCCCGGCTCGGGCCCCCAGCCCTCGACGGCACCACCCACGATGCGCAGCCCGGTCACCGGGTCGTGCTTGGATAGGTTCAGCGTGTACTCTCGCAGCTCGCCGCCCAGGAACGTCGCGGTTGCCGCATGCGTCGACCACTGGTTGCTCTTCATGAACGCCTGGTGTGCCTCGACGATGGCCACCACGCCCACGCCGATGATCACCGTCGCCAGCGCGGTCTCGATGAGCGTGAAGCCGCGGGCACGTCCAGCATGTCGACGAAGGCCACGAACCACGGGACACCTCCAATACGCCGGCAGGGCCCACAGGCCCCGCCAAGGTTCACTGTCCATTCCGAACGCCCGATCAGTTCACGATCTGGCTCATCCGGAAGATGGGCAGGATGATGGCCATAGCGATGAAGCCGACGATACCGCCCATAACAATGATCATGATGGGCTCGATCAGGCTCGTCACCGCCTTGATCTGGTCCTTCAACTGCTTGGCGTAGTACACCGAGACCTCGTCCAGCACCTCGCCGAGCTTACCAGATTCCTCACCGGCCGAGATCATTTGCACAACGGCTCGCGGCAGCAGCGTCGTCTTGCTCAGCGGCAAGGCGATCTTCTTACCCTGCTTCACTGACAAGTACACATTGCGCCACATCGCCTTGTACAGCCGGTTACCCGAGATGTCACCGGTGATCGCTAGCGTGTCCAGCATGGGAACGCCCGCGTTGATGAGCTGCCCCTTGGTGTGCAGACTCCGGCTGATGTACAGCGAGCGAAACATGTTCTTGAACACCGGCAGCGTCAGCTTCAGCCGGTCCAGCAGCAGGCCACCAGGTTCGGTCTTGAGTGCGAGGAAGCCCGCCACGCCCAGGCCGAACACGCCCGCGATGAGATAAGGCCATTGCACCTGGAGGAACTCGCTGAGCCCCATCAGGAACTTCGTCGAGGCCGGCAGCGCGTCCTCCTTGCCCTCGAACACCGCCTTGAACTTCGGCAGCACGAAGGTGAGCAGGAACACCGTCACCGCGACGGCCATGGTGCCGATAATGCCCGGGTAGATCGACGCACCGACGACCATCTTGCGCGTCTCGATCTGCTGGGCGATGTACCCCGCGATGCGGTCGAGCATCTGGCTGAACGAGCCGGCCATTTCCGATGCACGCACCAT
Organism: Phycisphaerae bacterium; assembly: GCA_030426395.1. Classification (GTDB taxonomy): domain Bacteria; phylum Planctomycetota; class Phycisphaerae; order Phycisphaerales; family UBA1924; genus JAHCJI01. Next base: position 2,674 of record JAUHYE010000075.1, on the reverse strand, counting down.
GTTCACGTACAACGGACCAAACAGCTTGGGATGCCGCGCCAGAGCTTCCGAGAAGCTCTTGCCGCTCTCCACGTCCGTGCGAAGCTGGTTGATGACCTTGCGGAAGCCTCGGTGCTGCGTCTGGTCCTCGATGCCCTCGAGCGACGCACGCAGGTTGATGCCCGCGCGCACCATCACCGCGAGTTGCGTCGTGAACTCCAGCACGTGCTTCTGGCTCGGCTTGCCCGCGTTCAGGTCGGCCAGCTTCGTCAGGATGGCCTGACGCTGCACGCGCCCACCCACCGGGTTCACCGCCAGGATGTGCAACCCCTGGTTGCGCAGCACCGTCGCCGCGGTCTGCACGCTGTCGGCCGACAGCACGCCGACCTGGATCTGCCCCCCGGGGCCTCGGACCTGGTAGCGATAGTTCGGCATGACGGCTCACATCCCTCGGGGCATCAACGCCCCCTTGCAACCAAAACGAATCCGAACCCGATCAGGCGACAAGCTGACGCTCCAATTTGTCCGGGAAGGCCGCCTGAGCAACGGCGTCTTCCTTCGAAATCATCCCGTTGAAGTACAGCTCCGCAATCGACGCGTCCAGGCTGCTCATGCCGATCGCCCGGTTGGTCTCGATCACGTTGGGGATCTCGAACGTCCGGTTCTCGCGGATGAGGTTGCGCACGGCCGGCGTGCACAGCAGCGTCTCGACCGCGGGCACCATGCCCGGCTCGTCGATGCGGCTGAACAGCGTCTGGCTCACCACCGCCTGTAAGGTGTTCGCCAGCATCGAGCGGATCTGGTTCTGCTGGCCAGCGGGATACATATCGATGATGCGCTCCACCGTCTGGCTCGCGTTCACCGTGTGCAAGGTGCTCAGCACCAGGTGGCCCGTCTCGGCCGCACTGATGGCCAATGCCGTGGTCTCCAGGTCGCGCATCTCACCCACGAGCACGATGTCCGGGTCCTGACGCAACGCGTGCTTCAGACCGCTCGAGAAGGTCGGCATGTCCTGCCCAAGCTCACGCTGCTCGATGAGGCAGTGGTCGCTCTCGAAGGTGTACTCCACCGGGTCCTCGAGCGTGATGATGTGCTTGCGGTACCGCTCGTTCATCGCCTGGATCATGGCGGCCAGCGTGGTCGACTTACCCGAACCGGTATCACCCGTCACGAGCACGAGCCCGCGCGGCAGATACGTCAGGCGGGCGATAACCTCCGGCAGCGTCAGCGCGCTCAGCGGCGGAACTTTCGTCTTAATGGCACGCAAGCACAAGCCAACCTGGCCGCGCTGCAAGTGGGCGTTCACGCGGTAGCGGCTGAGCCCCTCGATCTCGTACGAGAAGTCCGAGTCCTTCTGGCGGTCGAACGTCGTCACGGCTTCCGGCGGCGCCATCTCTTCCAGGATGGCCCGGCCAGATTCCGGCGAGATCACCGGGAAATCCATCGGCGTCATCACCTGGTTGACGCGCATCACGGGCGGCTGCCCGGAAACGAGGTGGATGTCCGAAGCATTGGCCTTGTGGGCCACCTTGAGAACTTCTTGCAGGTTCACGCGCGGATCCCCCTCGCAGGGCGTCACTCGGGCCCACGTCCATCGCGAGCCTCCAACGCTCACCATCGTCGCGATCCGCGCACCACTGTCGATTCCGCGCCCCCCATCGCGGCAAGACACGCCGGTTGTAACGGCGCTCCCATCCCACAAAGTCCCATCATGCCAAGGTTCAGACGGTTATCGACCCGCGGCCCGGCCTGCTTCATCCCGGGCCGCGACCGCGAGCCGGTCCGCCCGCTCGTTCTCGGGGTGGTCGTTGTGACCGCGTACCCAATGGAAGCTCAGCGTGTGGACGCCCATCAACTCGTCCAGCCGCATCCACAGGTCCTGGTTCTTCACCGGCTGCTTGCTGGCCGTCTTCCAGCCGCGTTTCTTCCACGAGGCCATCCATTCCTTGAGGCCGTTGAGCACGTACTGCGAATCCGAGTACAACTCCACCCGCGTCGGCTTGCCCAGCGCCTCCAGCCCCCGGATCACCGCCATCAGTTCCATCCGGTTATTGGTCGTCGGCTTCTCCCCGCCGTTGTCGACCTTCTCCGACCCCGACCCCGGATGCTTCAGGATGTACGCCCACCCCCCAGGCCCAGGATTCCCCGAGCACGCCCCATCCGTGTACAACTCGACCAGCGGCAGCGATCCATCACCCATCGCCCATCCTAACCGATCCCAGGCCGGGCGAGAATCTGTGCTCGACCGCCACCATTCTGCGCAACCTGCCGGCGCTCGGCGACAAACGGCTGGACGCCCCCGGCCGCCGCCGTAATCTGTCCACATGAAGCAACCCAGTCGCACGCCCACGCCCCCCAAGCCGAACGTCCGCCTCCGGGCCCGAGAGGCCGCTATCTCCGGGCAGTCCGACAGCCCCAGCCATACGATGGGCCCTATGCCCACACACCGCCTCGAAGTCAGGCCCCTCCCCGATGCCGGCGACCCCCGCGCCCACCGCCTCATGCGAGAGGCCGCCGCCCTGGGCTACACCCTCCAGGCAGCCCGTACTGCCAAGGTCTACCTCTTGGAAGGAGACCTCACCGACCAGCAACGTGCCGCCATCGCCAAGGCGCTGCTGGTCAACCCCGTCACCGAGTCCCTTGCGACCGAGAACGGCCATGTCGGCGTGACGCTGGAGGTCCACCCCCTCCCCGG
>JAUHYE010000074.1 GCA_030426395.1 Phycisphaerae bacterium | reverse complement strand
GCGGGGCCCCGATGATCAGATCGGCGATGCCATCACCGTTGACGTCGCCAGCCGGGGCGACCGCTTGGCCACAGTCATCGTCCAAGTCGACGCCGTTCAGCCGGAATCCGATCCGCCCATCGAGCTCCGATAGGCTCAGCGCGGCCGGGAACGGTTCGCCCAGCGGATCGGCCTGCCCCCGCGCGGCGGCCGGAGCCAGGGCCAGGCCGGCGACGGACAGCAGCAGGCATGCGGTGGGCGGGATCGTCCGTGCGATGGGGCTCTGTGGCATGCGGTTCTCCTTCTGGCCCAGCATACCGAAAACCGCGGGGCGATGCAAGGGAGGTTTTGGCCAGCGGCCGTTTTTGGGCTGCCGCCCGTGACCACCGACGTCCCGGTCATGACCACCGGGGCGTCGATCACCATCATCGGGCCGCCGACGGTGGCCACCGGGGCCCCGACCACGACCACCGACGCCCCGGTCGTGACCGCCGGGGCGTCGATCATCATCATCGGGCCGCCGATGGTGGCAACCGGGGCCCCGACCACGACCACCGACGCCCCGGTCGTGACCGCCGGCGTGGTCGTGATGGCCGCCGGGCTGGTTTTTGCGACCTCCGGCGTCGGTTCTGGGACGCAAACGCGTGGTTCTGGGACGCCAGGTGCGATTTGTGGCGATTTCGAGGGGTGCGCGGCTCGAGCGGGCCGGGGATCGGGGCGATGGAAGGACCGGACGCGGGCGGACGTCGGCCGCGTGCACGGATGCTCCAGCACCCACGAGGTTCGCCATGAACGCACGGATCGCTCTTCGTTCTTCGCCGTCCGCACCCAGCACATTCGTGTGCGCACTCGAAGGGGGTGCGTCATGAGCGTCATCCCAGACGGCCGCAGCGAGGCCATCGACTGGTTCACCAATCGCCTGGCGGCCTGGACCGCCGACCCCACGTCTATCGGACTGACGGCCGAGCTCGTCTCGGAGCTGGCCGCCGCGACGTCCGAGGCCTCCGCGGCCCGCGCCGCGGCCCAGCAGGCCGAGATCGACAAGCTCGCCGCCTCGCAGACCTTCCGCAACAAGGCCGACGCCATGCGCACCAAGGGCGTGGGCTGCGTGCAGCAGGTCCGCGGCTTCGCCAAGGCGACCAACGACCCGGCGGTCTACGCCGCCGCGTTGCTGCCCGACCCGGCCGACCCCCAGCCCACCCCCGCGCCGGGCGTGCCCTACGGCTTCAAGGTGTCGCTCAACCAGGACGGCTGGGTGGAGCTGACCTTCAAGTGCGACAACCCCGGGGCCCAGGGCGGCACCGTGGGGGGCGTGACCTACGACGTGTGGCGCCAGGACGAGCCGCAGACGCCCTTCAACTACATCCTCAACACCGGCGAGCGCCGCTTCGAGGACAACACCGTGCCCGCGGGCACGGCGATCGCCACCTACCGCGTCGTGGCGCGGCGGTCGACCCAGGTGGGCGACCCGGCGTTGTACCCCGTCCGCTTCGGCGTGGGGGCCAACGGGCAGGCCGTCGTCGACGCGGCGTGAAGGTTCGCCTCGTGCGTGGGGGGCGGGCAAGGCCCTCCTCGGCGAGGGAGAAGGTGTTGTAGGGCTCGAAGCTTGAAGGGTTAGTAGAAGGGGGAGGTGCGTGTTGCGCCTCCCCGTTTGCCATTGGTCTGGGGGCGGGCGAGCCCGGCTACACCTTGATGGTCGTCCACGTCCCCTGCCCGAACCGGAACGCGAATACGATGCCACGGATGACCAGCTCGCCGCACAGGGCCAGCCAGAGGCGGGTGAGGCTGGGGTCCCAGCCCATGAGTTCGCCCAGGGGATTCAGGAGTTCTCCACCTCCGAGGAACTCTGGCAAGGGCAATCGCACCCCGCTGACCAGGTAGGCGGCGGGCAGGCGGACGCCGTAGGTCGTGAACCAGGTGAGGCCCATGACCACCCGCACGTCGCCCACGCCGCGCAGGGCCTGGCGGAAGACGATGGCCAGGGCGAAGGGGACCTGCACCACGCCGCAGATCATCAGGAGCTGGGGCACGACCTCGCGGTGCTCGGGCACGGGGGTCAGGGCGTTGGTGATGTGCGTGGGGAAGACGAACATGAGGGCGCCAAGCGTGCCCATGAGCCCCGTGGCGACCGCGGCGCAGATGAGCACGCCGCGGATGGCGTGGCGCGGGGCCCCGGCTCCGAGGTATTGCCCCGCCAGCGTCGCGGCGGCGATGCCCATCGCGAAGCCGGGCAGGAAGCTGAGGGCCTCGATACGGATGGCCCACATGTGCGAGCCCAGGAGGCCGGCGGACTGGCCGGGGGTGCTGGCGGCGAGCTGCTGCATTGCGTCTTTGGCCGCGAGATGCGCGACAAAGAAGACGACCGCGAAGTTGCCCACCCACATGCCCAGGGTCTCGAAGTAGTTGGGCAGGCCAAGGCGCACGAGCCGGCGGATGGTGTGCCAGTGCGGCTTGAGGCGGCGAAGCCGGAGCTTGAGGCCCGACTTGCCCACGACGCAGTAATAGAGGATCATCGCCGCGCCCACGGCGTCGCCCGCGACCGTGCCGATGGCGATGCCCACGATGCCCATGTCGAAAGCGAACGGGTTCTTCAGGAAGGACAGGTCGACCCCGCTGAGGGCGAAACTGACGGCGATGTTCACGACATTGCGGGCGATCATGGCCCACAGCGGGCGGACCGAGTCTCCCGCCCCGCGCAGGCAGGCGATGCCGCCGAAGAGCACGCCGGCCACCGGCGTGGCGCTGGCGATGATGAGCATGTAGCTGCGGAAGGCCTTGGCGCCGGCGTCGCTGAGGCCCATGAAGTGGGGGATCCAGATCGTGCTGACGGCCACCAGCCCGCCCACGAGGGCGGCCAGGACCACGCCCAGCACGAGGCACTGGCCCATCGCCGCCCCGGCCACGCCCATGCGGCCCTTGCCCACCGAGCGGCTGATGAGGCTGGTGGCGCCCATGCCCAGGGCCATGAACGTGAGCCCGATGAACCACATGATGTAGCTGGCGGCGCTGATGGCGTCCACCGCGTCGACCGCCGAGACGCCCAGGGGGCCCAGGCCGTCCTCGGCGCCCGCGCCGATCTGGCTGGCCAGCACGGTGTCGGTGAGGCCCACGAAGGCGTTCAGGGCGCTCTCGACCAGGATGGGCCAGCTCAGCACCCAGATGGCCATGGCCATGCTGAGCCCCTTGAGGCGGCCCGAACGCAGGCGGCCGCGGTCGTCGAGGCCCTGGGCCGGCCCCGGGGGCTCGCGCAGGATGTCCACCACGCCCATGGCGTTGCGCCAGTCGAGGGCGCCGGCGATGCGGGCAAGCTTGGTGGAGCGTTCGGTCATGGGCGAACCCGGATCGTAGAGCGACTATGGCTCCGGGCTGGAGGGGGCGGGGCTCTACATGCAGGCCGAATTGTAAAAAACACGATATGGATTCGTGCAGATTCGGTTAACATGCTCGAAAGGGGAACCCGCATGCCAAGGACAACACCCCAGTCGATCGCGCTCTCCATGGCCCTCCTGGTGGGGATCATGGCGACTGAGGCCGCCGGCAACGACCTGGCGCCGCGTGAGCCCCTGACCAAGCCCGACGCCGCCCCGCGGCCGGTTGCCGAGGGCTTCGAGCACCGGCTGACGGTGAAATTCCGTGACGGGGTGCGGGCTCGGTTGGATGGTGACGGCCGGCTGGTGAGCATGGCGGGGGGAGACATGGCCCCGCTGTTGGCCGCCCTCGGGGGGGCCGGCGATGCCCCGGTAGGGTTCAGGTCGCTCATCGGGCTGCCGGGCGCCGAGTTGGATCGAATCGAACGCGAGGCCGCACGCCGGAGCGGCCGGGCCCAGCCCGACCTGGGCGGCATGTTCATCGTGGACGCGGTGGACATCCAGCGGGTAGCCGAAGTTCTGCACGAAAGCGACCTGGTCGAGATCGTTTACTTCGAGCCGCTCGGCATGCCGCCGCCCGGCTGGCTCGGGCCGGATGCGTGCTTCGACATTGCGCCGTTCACCGACGGGTATTTCGACCGCCAGGGGTACCACGGGCGGGAGCGGGGCATCGGCATGGACGCCGCGTGGGCCTACCCGGGCGGTCGGGGCGAGGGTGTTCGGATCGCGGATTGCGAGTACGGCTATCGCGACGGCCACGAGGACCTGTGCGATATCACGCCAGAGCCGGGCATGGAGGTCCATCCGAATGTCTACGCGTATGGCTGGCACGAGCACGGCACGGCGGTACTGGGCGAGATGATCGGCGGCGACAACGGCTACGGAGTGACCGGGCTGGTGCCGGATGCGGAAGCGTCCTTCTTTTTTGAGTGGTCGACCTCGGGCCGGCGGCGGGTCGAGGCCATCACGGCGGCGATCGCCTCGGTGGATGCCGGCGACGTGGTGCTGCTGGAGATGCAGATCTATGGGCCCGGCGGCAACTACGGTCCGGCCGAACTCGACCCGATGGTGTGGACGGTTACTCGACTCGGAGTTGACCGGGGCGTGTGCGTTGTCGCCGCTGCTGGGAATGGCAACCAGAATCTCGACTCGAGCCCCTACGCCGAGTACATGGGGCGGGGCGACAGCGGGGCGATCATCGTCGGCGCGGGATCCGCCAATGGGCAACGGGACAAGCTGGGCTTCAGCACGTATGGCAGCCGCGTCAATGTCCATGGCTGGGGCGAGAGCGTCTTCACCTCTGGCTACGGCGATTTCATCCGGGTGGGGGGGGATACGGACCAGGGTTACACCGCCGGCTTCTCGGGTACCAGCTCGGCCTCGCCGATCGTGGCCTCAGCGGTCGTGAGCCTCCAGGGGATCTACAAGACCGCCAATGGCGTCGCCATGGATCCGTCCGAGTTGCGACAATTGCTCATCGACACGGGCAAGGCGCAGGGTGCCGGTGGACATATCGGACCTTTACCAGATATGGTAGAGGCCGTCGAGGGATTGTCGGAACCTGTTTGCCCTGCCGACCTCGACGAGGATGGCGAGTTGACGTTGTTCGACTTCGTTGCGTTCCAGACCGCGTTCGACGGGAGGGAAGCGGCCGCAGACTTCGACGGGGACGGGGTTTGGACGATCTTCGACTTCCTGGCGTTCCAGACGGCTTTCCAAGTTGGCTGCCCTGAGTGAATTGAGGCAAGATTCTGGCAGCAAATTTTTGCCTCACAACCTCAAAATAGACTTCCATCGGACGCAAAGTTCTGGTATACCTATGGTCAGCAGAGAACGCAGGCGGCCCCCAGGGGTGGGGCCGGTGCCTATCGCAGTGTGGGGTATTCAGGGTCGCTGTTCACGCGACCCGGCTATCCGCCATCTGGGCTGTTTCGTAGACACGCCTAAGGAGAGGTGATAAATGAATCGCATCGCATCCACCGTTTCCGTTCTTTCGATCTTGGCCGTCAGCGGCTTGGCCATGGGCCAGCACACCGATGGTGTCATCCTGGGTGATGAGATCGCTCCAGCGGACCGTGCCGGCTGGCTCGCTCTGGGCGACGCCCTTTTCGAGCCGGTTGATATCGACGCCCTGACCGGTGACACGGGTAACCTCGGCGTCGAGTACGCCTGGGGCTACTACTGGGTCACCCATAACGGTGACTCGGTGACCGGCACGCAGGTGCTCATCCAGTACGACTCGGACTGGAACGAGGTCGAGAGCTACCTGCAGATCACCAACTCGCCCGCTTGGGGCCATCGCGACGGTGCGGCTATCGAGAGCGAGAACCGTCTCTTCTTCGGCGCTGAGGCCGGTGAGTTCTGCGAGTACGTGTTCGATCCGGGCACCCAGCGTCTTGACCTTGGCGCGTCGGGCATCATCGGTGGTGGCGCCGGCACCGTCCGCGCTCTGGCTTGGGACCCCAATAACGAGGTGTTCTACACCAAGGACTTCGGTGGCGTGATCCAGTACCTTGATCGTGACGGATTCCTGATCGATGTGGCCGCAGAGTCAACGGTCTCGGCGTATGGCGCCGCGTTCGACCCCGACGCCGGCACCATCTGGTTCAACGCCTACATCGACACCGCTCTGGGCACCACCGCGCCCAACACTCGCCTGGTCGAGTGGGATCCGGCAACGCGCGCCCTGACCGGCCGCGAGTTCGACTCGGTCGGTTCGGCTCCCGCTGGCACGACGTACCACATCCCCGGTGGCCTGGACATCGCCGTCGATGGTGACTGCGTGTACGCCGTGGCCATGAACCAGGGTGGTCCGGTCGACTTCGTCAGCTACTGGGAGATCGCCGGCGACTGCGCCGGTGGCGGCTGCCGCGCCGACCTGGATGGCGACGGCGTGTTGACGCTGTTCGACTTCCTGGCCTTCCAGAACGCTTTCGATGCGGGCGACATCGCTACGGCCGACTTCGACGGCGATGGCGTGCTGACGCTGTTCGACTTCCTGGCCTTCCAGAACGAGTTCGACGCCGGCTGCCCGTAATCTGACAGCCCGGACTCGACCCCCATAACACGCGCAAGGCCCCGGTTCCTTACCAGATCCGGGGCCTTGTTCTGTCGTGATCGGGCTCGGCTTTGCATCATCTTGCTCCGGGGATCCTTGCGGTGCCAATTCGTGCAACTCTTGTCATCCTTGAGGCTAACAACTTGACTGTCTGCGGCACCCCTGCCTTCGGTGCCGCAGCGGTGGGTACCGCCTGGGAGGCATTTCTCGAATCCCACGAGGGAGGAATTGAAGATGAAGAAGCAGATTGCAAGCGTTGCGGCGTTGTCGACCATTCTCGCCGCTGGCGTGGCTCACGCCGACCCGGTTCGCCTTTCGCACAGCCTCGAGGAGTTTCTTGTGACCGGGGGCACGGCCGTTTCGTGCCAGTCGACTGCCGCCCCCCAGACGACGAGCGACAACCAATTCTGGCGATCGTTCACGCTGGGCGATTTCGGTATTACCGAAGCCGTGACCATCGAGAACATCGAGTTGGGCATCGAGAACATCACCCTTCCGACGTTGTTCGAGGTCGACATCACGATCAATCTGTACCAGGCGCCCGCCGGCACGGCTCCGGCGTTCGGGCTTGAACTGATCGGTTCGACGGTTGCGACGCTCGGCGATCGCGCCCTCGAGGTGGTCACCATCGACGTGGCTGGTACGGTCGATGCTGGCAACGCCCTGATCGTCGAGATCAACCAGCCGAACCTGCAGGACCTCTCGGGGGGCCTGACCGGCGACGTCTTCTTCCCCGGTGCCAACTCCTTCGGCGAGAATGCGCCGAGCTACATCAGCTCGACGGGGTGCGGCACGCCCGCGCCAACGGCGTACGCCACCATCGGCTTCCCCGATGTCCACCTGATCATCATCGCCAACGGTGAGACCGGAGCCGCCGGCTGCCGCGCCGATATCGATGGCGACGGTGTGCTGACGATCTTCGACTTCCTCGGCTTCCAGAACGCGTTCGACGCCGGCGACCTGTCGGTAGCCGACTTCGACGGTGATGGGGTGCTGACGATCTTCGATTTTCTTACGTTCCAGAACGAATTCGATGCCGGCTGCCCGTAAGCCGTTGTTCGTCTGTACGTGATCCATCGCCGAGAGCGATCGATCAGCCTCAAACCTCCCCGAGGTTGATCAATGGCGGGCCCATTTTCGATGGGTCCGCCTTGTTCATGTGGCCTCATGAGCCCTTGCTCAGGCGAGAGATCAGGACGGCCAGCAGCTTGCAGCGCTCGACGAGGCTGGCCAGTTCGATCCATTCGGTCGGCGTGTGCAGGCCACCCCCGCGCACGCCGAGCGTATCAATCGTCGGCAGGCCCGCGTCCTGCAGGATGTTGCCGTCGCACACCCCCCCGGTGCTCGCGAAGGGGAGCTGCTGGCCGAGCGCTTCGGCGACACCGCGTGCCCTCAGGCCCAGCGCCTCGGTCGCGGGTGTCAAGGGCTTGGCGGGCCGATTGAACGATCGTCGCACGATCACGGCGGCGTTCTGGCCCTCGCAAGTCGTGTTTGGCGTGGCGAGCGCGTCGAGCGCCTTGCCCATGTCGTCGGCCAGGACGGGGTTGGGGAATCGTGCATTGCCCCAGGCCGCGGCGTGGTCGGGCACCGCATTGGTGGCCGACCCGCCCTCGATCGGTCCGATGCTCATGATGTAAGAGTCGTCCCTGGTCGGGTCGGCCATGTCGCCGACGGCTGCCATCGCGCGGGCTAACGCGGTGACGGCACTGACGCCGCCCCGGAAGTCCCGTCCGACGTGCGAGGAACGGCCGATCGTTTCGATCATGAACTGGCCACTGCCCATGCGCTCGATGGCGAGTTCTCCGCCGGGCAGTGCGGGTTCGAGGGCTAGACCGAAGTCGTGCAGTTGAGCTTGCTGGCGGAGGGCGGCCTCGCTGTGGTAACTGCCGGTCTCCTCGTCGGCGTTGAGCATATACGTCCAACTCGCCGGGGCGCCGGCCTCCTCGAGGCTCTCGAGCGCGCACGCGGCGATGACGATCCCGCCCTTCATGTCAACGCAACCGGGGCCGAGCGCCGTGTTGCCATCATCGGCGATGGTGAGTTCGCGGAAGGAACTGTCAATCGGATGGACGGTGTCGAGGTGGCCGGCAATGAGTACCTTGCCCATGCTCGGTCGCAGGCGTTCGAGCACGGCAGTGGGGGGGACGCCGTCGGCTGCGCCCCCGCGCAGCCAACCGGGGCGAGGTTGTCCCTCGATCAGCGAGTCGTTCGCTCCCAGCTTCTTCATTCGCTCGGTGAAAATCGCGCGCGAGGCCTTGATGCCGTCGCCACCGCCGGGGCCAGTTGGTGTCTCCACGTGACGCTTGAGGTCTTCGAGCAGGAAGCCCGCCTTGGAGTCGATGATGTCGCAGGCGTGTCGCTCTTCGCTGGTGAGTTCGATGCTCAAACCGAAATCCCTTCTCTTGAACCGATCCATTGCCCATCGAACACGAACGCTGCGGGGCCGGTCTGCCTCACGATGCTGTCGCCGTCGCGTTCGGGCGGTGTCCATGAAATTCGGAGGTCACCGCCGGGCAGGGTCATGGTGGCCTCGTCATCGAGCAAGCCCGCTCGGACCCCGGCCACGTGTGATGCGCATGCTCCGGTGCCGCATGCTCGTGTCGGGCCAGCGCCTCGTTCCCACGTGTGGATGATTGCACGATCGCGCGCGTCGATGCGGACGAAGTGAACGTTGATGCGTTGGGTGAACGCTGGGTGGTGCTCGATACCCGGCCCCAGTCGTAGACACTCGGCGGCCTGGTCCTCTGCCAGCCACGGGTTGTCACGCGTGAGCACGACGGCGTGCGGATTGCCAATCGAGACGCAGGCGAAATGCACACGGTGACCAGCCAGATCGATCGACAACGGATCGGCCGCGGCCAAGTGCTGCGCGTCGATTTGGCAATCGTGCAACATAAATGCGGGCCTGCCCATCGCGACCCGGACCATGCCGATGGCCAGAGGCTCGCACACCATGACGCGATCGCCCGATTCGATACGAAGCTCGGCATCGGTCATGCCAAGGCGCTCGTTCAGATAACGTGCCACGCAGCGCGTGCCGTTGCCGCAGGCTCCGGCCTCGCTGCCGTCGGCATTGAAGGTGCGCATCCGCGCATGGTTCGATGATTCATGGGGTTGGCAGATGAGGATGACGCCGTCGGCGCCGATCCCCGTGTGGCGATCGCTCATGGCGATGCTCAACTCGGGCCAGTTCTGGTGCTCGAGTTCGGGTTCGGCGATGGCGTCGACGTAAACATAGTCGTTGCCCAGCCCGTGCATCTTGGTGAATCGCATCACGCCCTCCATGGCCGTCGATCCTCTACCAGGTGAACCAGCCCAGTCGCAGACCCACCGCAAGGAGACCGCCGGTCCCCGCTAGCATCAGTACCGTAGCCCAGCGGAGCGTGCGCACCTTGCGGTCAACGGGGAGTCTGTCAGCGGGAAAGTGGGGGAGCTTTGACAGTGCCCGCTGCCGTTGCGCGACCGAGCCGTGGCGGAAGCCCCAGCGCTTGCGGTGCACGCCATTGAGGGCGCAGACTCGGTCGAGGGCGGCGGCCATGGCTGCGGGGCCGCTGGGGTGCATGTGCGTCGTATCCTCGCCTATCTTCTCGGCGATGTCACGGCCGACGGCGACAGCGGCTTTGGCATCGGCGTGTCGTTCGATCAATCGGCTAATGCTGCCGAATCCAAGGATCGCGATTGCGCCGACGAGCGTGAGGGACAAGATCTCGGCGAAGCCGGGCGGGAATCCAAGGTTCATCATGCCCACCGTGAGTGCGGGCTGGCCGAAGCTGAGTGCGACGACGATTGCGAGCACCGAGAGCACGATCCACAGCACATGGTGCTGGCGGACGTGGGCGAGTTCGTGGGCCACGACGGCGTCCAGTTCGTGGTGGGGCATGCCGCGCAAGAGTGGCTCCGTGACGAGCATGTACCGCGCCCAGGGGAGCAGGCCCAGGATGGCGGCATTGGCCGATGGGTTGGACCACAGGCGAACGCCGCTGACACGCGCGCCCATCTGCTGGCACAAGTGGTCGACGCGCTCGCGGAATTCGCCCGAAGTCAACGGTTTGGTTCCCAGCACGCGCACGATGATGGCCGGGGCGATAAGGATGACCGCGATTGTGCCGCCGAAGTCGATCGTGCGCACGAGCCATTCGTGCGTGTTATGAAGAACCACCTCGACCGTCTCGTGCCAGCACACCAGCAACAGGACGGGGAGCAATGGCATCGCCAGCATCATGCGAGCCCGGCTCAATGTCGCTTCGAGTCGCGTTGGCGGGCGTTCGAGATGACCGCCCTCGTCGAGTTGGCGGACCATCATCGCCTGACGCATGCGGTCGTGCAGCGGGTGCTCAGCCCAGGCGATTGCCAATAACGCGAGCAAAGCCGGCGCGACGGCGACCGCCTCGTCGAGGCCGATCCACGAGCCGAGGAACTTCTCGACCGCACCCACACCGTCGGTGGTGACGCACCAGCCCGCGAACGGGATGACCACGAGCCATCGCAGCATCTGTGCAAGCCGAAGGCCGCGATCGAGCATCCGCCAGGAGCCTCGGTACGCCGCCGTTCGAGCGCACGCGGGCAGGGCGACGAGCGCGACGATGGCGACAAGCACCGTCCAGCCCGCGGCGATCGCGAACTGCGTGGGCGTGCCGGTCATCGCGTCGCCGCGAGACTCGGCCAGATCGCGGCCCAGCAGCGCGCCGACGAGGATGATGAGGACGTAGATGCTGGGCACGACTGCTCGGTGTGGGTCAGTTGTCCATGAACGCGGGCACGCGAGGGAGAGCGCCCAGGTCCACCGACGTCGGTGCGTCGGTGTACGCGTCGACGTTCAGTTCGTCCTCGTTGATGGAGGTGATGACCACGCCCATGCGGCCCTGCGCGCGGGCCTGTGCCAGGTCTTCCACGCTCGGGCCGGCGTAGCGGCTGTTGCGCTCGCGCATGGCGTGGAAGTGGTACATTGCAAGAGCCTTCACGCTCTGCTCGACCATGTCCGACGACGCGACGAAGGTGTCATCGCCCTGGCGGTGCTGCGGGCGGGGCGGGTAGAGCTGGGCGATGAACCGGCCCGAGCTGTCGACGAACAGCAGGCCGCCGTATTCGGTCGTTTCGTCCTCGCGGTCCATCTCGACCTGCTCGAAGATCCGTCGCATGACCTCGGGGTCGTGCAGCGCGACGTCGATGGCGAGCATGGCCATGATGTCCCCCCAGCTCAGGTGGCGCGAGGCCTGGCCGAGTTCCTGGGCGATGAACTTCAAGTCGCCGCTGTCGGCGCGTCGCGGGGTCAGCTCGCGGTCGCCGATGCGCGCGCGTAGGCGGCCCTCGAGTTGCAGCCGGTTGTCGCGCATCCATGTCTCGCGATAGAGCGAGGCCCAGCGGACGGCCTCGAGGTTGCGCAGCTTGAGCTCGGCGGCCTGCTCCTCGTCCAATCGCGAGACGGCGTCGGCGGTCTGGCTCCACCACTGGCCACCGCTGTCCTGGGCGAGCGCGATCAACCAACGCAGTTCCTCGCCGTTGCGCGGTACGACCCCGAGTTCGTTCAGCCCGCGTCGGATGATCTCCAGCACGCGGGCGCCCTCCTCGTCCGTCGGCAGGTCGTCGCGTTGCAGCACCTGGCGGCGGGCCTCGCCGCTGGGGTCGAGGCGCGCCAGCAGGTCCCACGCGGCCTCGCGGGCCCGGGCGTCCAAGTCGATGGTGCCCAGTTGGCCTTGCTGCGGGCTCAGGAACACGCGCGTCGCGATGAGTTCCATCGACTGGTCGGGATTCAGCGATTCGAGGATGGCCCGCTCGACGCGATTCTCGTCGCTGATGGCGGCGTCCTCGATAGCGTAGGAGCGGACGAAGGCGGGGCTCAGGTCGCTCCAGCCGCGGCTGATGGCCTGGCGGCCCATGCGGCGGATGACCGCGTAGTCGCGTTCGGTGGGCACGCGGGCCCGGATGAAGCTCTGCGAGTCTCGCAGGCCGGCCCACGAGTCGTCGCTCATCAAGAGGTCGGTGGCGGTCTGGCGGAGCTCCTGGTCGGGAAGATCCGACCAGACGAGTTGCTTGAGCGGCCCACGGAGCGTGGCCTTGTCGATGTTGGGATCTTCCCAGGCGGCCTTCATGGCCGCGACACGCTCGCTGGTCCGCAGCTCGGGGTTCTGGAAGTCCGTCAGCGGGTCCCCGCTGAGCCGCTTGCCCCGGCTGGCGCACCCCGGAATCGCCACCATTTGGGCCATGACGAGGGCCAGAACGAACAGAAAGACGGCACGATTCGCTGCGAGTCCATGCATAAGGCAATACTATCGGGTGGCGAACGCCGATGGTCGCACAAGCGACGAGCCCCCAGCCCAGTTGTCTGGCTCGCAGTAAAGGACCGATCGTGGCCAAGGAACACAGCCTGCCCCAAGCCGACCAGAAGCCCTCCCAGGAGGACCGGGCTGCCGTTGCGGCCGATGGGACGGCCGAGGAGCGGGTCCAGCAGGTCATCGAGCAGCTCCGCCCCAGCATCCAGGCCGATGGCGGCGACGTGGAGTTCCTTGAGTTCACCGAGGACGGCGTGGTCCGCATCCGCTTGCACGGGGCGTGCGTGGGCTGCCCCAGCAGCAGCCTGACGCTCCAGTACGGGCTCGAGCGGAACCTCCGCGAGCATGTGCCCGAGTTCTCCTCGGTCGAGGCGATCGAATAGCCATGCTCGCGCTCTTCCCAAGATGAAATCCGCGCTCGGCGGGCCTTACCCATCTTGACATGCCTGTCGCTTGCGCTCGGGCTAAGTGCCGTGGAGCCATCGATTTGGGCGTTATCGGTGGCCGTTTGGCGGGTCTGCACAGAAATTTGCATCCGTTTGGCCGGCTGTCGGTTACACTCCCCGTGGTGGGTTCGTAGGGATTCGAGAGGGACCGGAGCGATCCGGCCAACGATTATCCGAGAGAGAGGGCGGCCCATGGTGGGGCCGCGCCGGGCGGGCGCCCGGCACATTTGGCACATGGTGGTGGCAACATGCTGGTCATAACGAGGCGAGAGGGCGAAGAGGTGGTGGTCGGCGACCCGCGCAACCCCCTGGGGATCGTGCGCATCGCGTCGATCAAGGGCGACCGCATCCGGCTGGCGTTCGACTTCCCACGGACGATCGACGTGCACCGGCGAGAAGTCGCCGAGCAGATCGCCTCGGAAGGGGTCGCGGCCGACGGCGAGAAATCGCTGCCCGAGATCGAGGTGCGCGTGAAGGATGACGCGGCAGCCCCGGCGTGATTCCCGCGCCGCTGGCGAAGTAACTGCCTCTTTCGCCCGTCTTCGGGCGCCCGGCCCCGCTGGCGAAGCGACAAGACAAGCCCCCGCCGGCGAGGCGTCAAATCACTCCGGCGACCCGCTCGAGTAGTCGTACACCCACTGGCTCATCGCGCGCTCGTAGTCGAGGACCTCGCCGTCCTTGAAGAACAACCCGAGCTCGCGCTGGGCGGCCTCGGGGCTGTCGCTGCCGTGGATGAGGTTGAAGCTGTTCGAGACGCCGAAGTCGCCGCGGATCGTCCCGCCGGCGGCCTTGGAGCCGAAGGTCGCGCCCATCATCGAGCGGCTGATGGCGATGGCGCCGATGCCGCGGACGGCCATGACCAGCACCGGGGCGCCGGTCATGAAGCGGACGAGGCCGTCGTAGAAGGGCTTACCGGCGTGGTCCTTGTAGTGCTCGGCGGCGAGTTCCTGGCTGATCTTCATGAGCTTGCAGCCGACGACCTGGAGGCCCTTGTCCTCGAAGCGGCTGATGATGCGGCCCATGAGGCCCCGCTGGACGGCGTCGGGCTTGAGGATGATGAGGGTGGTTTCCATGGGGGCGGGCTCCTGACCGGGTCTTCTGGGGTGCTGCGGATATAAAGAAGGGCCGAGAGGGTAGGTCGGCGGGCGGGAAATCGTCGGCGCGGTGCGGGGGCGTGAGCCCAGGCAATACCCAAATGGAAGCTTGTCCGCTTGGTGTTCGGTGTTCCGGCCCTGGGAGGTCGCCAGGGCGGTTCGTGGGCCGGATCCTGGTCCGATCACATGGTTGCAGATCACAAAAACAGTGCTGTTGGAGTCTCCAACAGCACTGCGGGAGTCTCCAACAGGACTGCGCGAGTCTCCAACAGAACTGGGCGAGACAAAAACAGAGCTGCGCGAGTCTCCAGCATGGCTGCGGGCGACTCCAACAGAACTGCGCGAGTCTTCGACAGCTTTGTTTTCGTCTCCAGCAGTGCTGCGCGAGTCTCGAGCAGAACTGCGCGAGACCCGCGCCACTCGGCGGCGTCCCGATCGCAACGCCGCCCGGGGCCTTGCCAGGCCCCGGGCGGCTGATAATGGGAACAGGGTTCGGTGTTGCTGGCCCGCTCTCGTGTGGGCCCGCTTACTTGTTGGCCGCCTTGCCAAGCAGGCCCGCGACGGTGGCCAGGCGGGCGGCGGTGGCGGCGCCCTTCAGCAGGGCCCCGGGGCCGACGACGACCGCCAACACACCCACGCCCGCGGCCAGGGCGGCGGGGTGGTCCTTGGCGAAGCGGATGGCGCTCGAGGCCAGGTCGGTGGCGATCGATCCCGACGAGTGGTTCCCTTCGCGCGGGTGGTCGCGGCGCGCGGCGGTGACGCGGAGGTTCAGCTTGGCCTCCTCGACGGTCCGCGGGACCGGTCGCGCGTGCGCGGCGCGTTGCGCGTCACGCGCTCTCGGGGGTAACGCGGCAGGATGCCGGCGGTGGGGGTGGTCGTGGGGGTGGTCGTGGGGGTGGCGGGGTGCTGGCGTGATCATGGTGCGCTCCCTCCGGCGGTCTTCATGCGCTGGCGGCCCCAGGACGCGAGCCCCAGGCCCAGCACGGCGGCCGCCGCGCCCACGATCGCCAGCGACCCCGCCACGCCGATGGACATCGCCAGCGCCCACGCCGCCCCCACGAGCAGCGCGGCCACGCCCACGACGGCGACGACCGCCGAGCCGAGCACGACCACGGCCCAGAAGGTCAGGTCGGCGCCGGTGCGGCGCAGCTGGCGGCCCTCGGCTTCGACGAGCTCGAAGGCGGCGATGAAGGTGTCTGCGGCTTTCTCGAGCATCGGTTGGCCCCCCCAGGCGCGGTGTTCGACACGGTGTTCGACGTGGCGTGTTCGATCTCGGTCACGCGGCGCTGCCGCGACCCGAATCAACGTTCATGAACGCCCCCCGGCGGCGGGGGGCGGACGGAGGAGAGAGACAAAACGTTCGTCAGCGGTGCACGCCGCGGGCGATGAGCGCCCCGGCCACGGCGGCGCCGGCGAGCCACAGCAGCGGGCGCTGCGAAACCTCGGCGGCCAGCCTGTCGTGCGCTTCGTACGCCTGGTCGCGCGCCGCGTCGCCGATCTCGTGCGCCTTGGCGCTCGCGGTATGGGCCGCGTTCGATGCGGTCTCGGCGCCACGGTGGGCGATGGGTGCCTCGGGTGTCGCCTACTGCGCCATGCGGGCGATGATCCCCGTCGTGCTCATCCTGCCGGTCGCCACGCCCGCCGGGCTCGCCTACGCCGCCACCCACGCCCAACCCGAAGACCCCGTCTGGCTGCTCGATAGCGATGCCCTTCCCGAACCCGCTGCGCTTCTGGCGCTCTTCGCGACGCTCTCCATACCCGGCGTTGCCGCCGCGGGTTCGCTCCTGAAGGATCCCGACACCGGCGAGTCCTACGAGCTCGGCGGCAGGATCGATCCTCGCACGGGCGAGTACGCCTCG
>JAUHYE010000073.1 GCA_030426395.1 Phycisphaerae bacterium | reverse complement strand
CGACGTCGGCCCCACACTGCGCGACACGCTTTGGAAGCTGCCAACTGTCATCCTTACCAGCGCCACGGTGCCCGACGTGTTGCCCGAACAGATCGGCCTGGGCGAAGGGTCGTTTCAGTTTCTCGACGTAGGCAGCCCATTCGACTACGAACATTCGGCGCTGTTGTATTGCGCTGTCGACCTCCCCGAGCCGCGCAGCGACGAGTTCGAAGATGCGTCACACACAGAGCTAGAACGGCTGATCGTGGCCGCTGGTGGGCGCACGCTGGCCTTGTTCACTAGTTGGCGAGCCATGGGCAACGCCGTTGAGGTCCTGCGGCCACGACTGCCATGGAACATCCTTGCCCAAGGCGAGCTTCCCAAACCGGCCCTGCTCGATCAGTTCCGCGACGACCCCGAGGCATGCCTGTTTGCCACCATGAGCTTCTGGCAGGGCGTGGACGTGCAGGGCGAGTCGCTATCGCTCGTTGTCATCGACAAACTCCCCTTCCCCCGGCCAGACGACCCGCTGTTGAATGCCCGCCGCGACCGGGCTGGGCGGGCCGCGTTCCGCAAGGTCGACTTGCCCCGGGCGGCCATGATGTTGGCCCAGGGCACCGGCCGGCTGATTCGGTCCGAAAGCGACAAAGGCGTGGTGGCTGTGTTGGACAAACGCCTCGC
Organism: Phycisphaerae bacterium; assembly: GCA_030426395.1. Classification (GTDB taxonomy): domain Bacteria; phylum Planctomycetota; class Phycisphaerae; order Phycisphaerales; family UBA1924; genus JAHCJI01. The sequence goes on along the minus strand of JAUHYE010000073.1, from coordinate 15,516 downwards.
TACGTCCAAGAGCTACCGCTGGGATCTTCTGGCTGCGTTACCGCCGTACAAGCGCACACGCGACCGAGCCGAAGTCGAAGATTTCTTGCGTCGGCTACGCGACGCGTAACCCCTCTAGCCAGGCCGATCCCGTTAGCGTCGCGGCGTTCCATACGATCATCGCTATGGCCCGTTTCCCTCAGATTTCTCGCATTGTTGCGGTCGTAGCCGGACTCTGTGTGTTGGCGACTGCCTGCTCCTCGGGTGCAGACACTGCCGAGGCTGGCACAGAGAACCGCGCCAACAGCGCCACCGGCACTGCAGCTACCGGCGGCGAGATCACCGTTTCCCCTGGCGTTCCGCGCACGTTCCCGCCAGCACCCACGCCGGGTACCGGCCCCCTCAGCGAAACCGCATCAACCACGCTCGACGAGATGCAGACCTTTGCCAGCACTGGGGTTCCCGAAGGCGTCGTGGAACGCCTCGAAGGTCGGCAGCGGCAGGGTTTCGCCGTAGTAGCTCAACCGGTCGTGCCAGGCGAAGCCGCGCCAGGCCAGCAGCGCGCCGCTGGCGTCGTTGTTGCCGCACACGGTGGCGCCCAGCTCCAGCCTGCGCTGATTGTCGAATTCTCGGCGCCAGCTTAGGTCCACGCCCAGCGGCCGCAGCTCCTCGCCTATCCAGCTGTTCAGGGCCGAATGGGTCAGCGTGTAGGGGCTGACCCAGAGCCTTTCGACGTTCTCCCTGGAGGTGGGCAGGAAGGATTGTCCGACGCGCAGCTGCCAGCGCTCATCGGACGACGATGCCACCAGCAGGTCACCGGTGCCGGGGACCTCGCCGATGGCCCCGACCGGACCGTCGGGATCGATGAGGGCGGGCTCGGCGCCGCGCAGGTCGTCGCCGGCCGCCTCGGTCCAGTCGGTGCGGTCGCCCTCGCGGTCGGGCAGCAGCGCACGGCTCGGCACCCACGCCAGGTTGCGGTAGACGGTGATGCCCTCGGCGACCGGGACCTTCTCGAGGTCGAGCTGCTGGCTGAGGGCGTCGACGAGCGTGATCACCGCGTCGGGCGTGCGGACGGCACGGCAGGCCTTCGAGGACGACCTGGGGAACATGCGTGAGCGACTTTCGCCGCTGTTCCACCATGGCCACAGCGTGATAACCGCGATCCGCGAGCACGCGCCGAAATGAGGCCAAACACTATCAGGGTACACCGGCGACGCCCGCAGCACGGCTCGGCGCATGGGCCGCCGCCGAAGCGACAAGACAAGCCCCGCCGCCAGGCTTCACCCGGGCGCGCGGAGGGGCAACGATCCAACTCGCGACTCGCCATCCGTTCGTGCCATGCACCCCGACACCCGGAGCCATCGCCATGCCCGAGATCCGCACGTTCCTGACGTTCAACACCTAGGCCGAAGAGGCCGCCGAGTTCTACACCTCGGTGTTCCCCAACTCCGAGATTACGCGCATCGTGCGGTACCCCGACCTGGGGCCCGACTCGCCGTTCACGACCGGCGCGGTCATGACCGTCGACTTCACGATCGACGGCCGGCCGTTCACCGCCCTCAACGGCGGGCCGAGCTTCTCGTTCAGCCAGGGCGTGTCGATCGCCGTGCTTTGCGACACGCAGGCGCAGGTCGACGAGTACTGGCAGAAGTTCGTCGACGCGGGCGGCACGCCGGTGGCCTGCGGCTGGATCACCGACCACTTCGGGCTGTCGTGGCAGATCGATCCCAGCAAGCTGGTCGAGCTGATCGCCAGCGAGGACAACGACATCGCGGCCAGGGCGATGCAGTCGATGATGGGGATGGTCAAGATCGACCAGGCCGAGATCGAGCGGGCCGTTGGGCGGTAGCCGCGTGCCGGGGCGGCCTCACGGCGACAGCATCGGGCCGATGAATCGCATCAGGATGAACCGGCCCACGAAGATCGCGAGCACGATGAGGGCCGCCTGCCACCAGTATCCGAAGATCGAGCCCTGCCACCAGGGCTGGCTGTATGTGCCGCGGTCGCCGCACTTCTCGGCCGTGGGCGGCAGCGCGGCCCGCGGGCACGGGTGGGCGTCCTCCGGACGGGGTGGGGTGGGATCGGTCATACAGGAGGATCGTACGGCCACGGGCGCCCCCGGGTTAGGGAATCGCCGCACAAACCGCGGATACGATTCGAGATGCCCCAGCCGGACCCTATGGGCCGCGATCCACTTGGCCGTGTCGCCCTCGGAACGCGCACCACGACGCGGCTGCTGGACGACCTTCGCGACCGGGCCAACGCGCCGGCGTGGGAGGCCTTCGATGCTCGCTACCGGCCGATCCTGACCGCGTTCGCGCACCGCCTGGGCTTCGCGGGCGACGACGCGGCCGAACTGGCCCAGCAGACGCTCGCCGAGTTCTCACGCGCGTACGCGCAGGGGCGTTACCAGCGCGGGCAGGGTCGGCTGAGTTCGTGGCTCATCGGGATCGCCAGCCACGTGGGCTCGCAGCTTCGGCGCAACAGGGCCCGCGGTGGTGGGGCGGTCGCGCTCGACTCGCAGACCGATGGCCAGCCTGGCAGCGCGTGCGACGACGAGCACGCGTTGCAGGCGGCGTGGGACCGCGAGCGCGATCGCGCGGCCGTGGCCGAGGCGCTGGCGATCCTCCGCGAGACCAGCCGCGTGAAGACCGAGACGATGCGGGCCTTCGAGCTGTTCGCGATCCGCGGCGTGCCGGCCGAGGAAGTGGCGGCCCAGTGCGGCATCTCGGTCGACGCGGTGTACGTCATCAAGAACCGGTTGACCGGCCGGCTGCGCGAGATCGTGGCCGAGCTGACCATCGCCTACGACGAGGGTGGCTGAGTGCGCGCGTGCCCGGGCGAGGCCGAACTCGAGCGGCTCGCGTCACTGGACGAACGCGCGGTTGAGCGCACACTCGCTCGGCATGTCGAGCGATGCGCCGCGTGCCGCGCGAAGCTCGAGGCCGTGCGCGCCAACAACCGCTTCCTGGCGCACGTGGCGAGCGATCTTGCCGATGCGCTCGGCGAGGTGGTATCGGGTGCGGCCCGAGAGCCGGAGACGAGGCCCCTGCCCGCACCCGACAGCATCCCTGGGTTCCAGATCATCGACGAGATCGGCCGCGGCGGGCAGGGCGTGGTGTACCGGGCCGTGCAGATCGGCACGCGGCGGCCCGCGGCGATCAAGATGCTCCTGGCCGGCGCGTTCGCCACCAGCCGCCAGTTGCACCGCTTCGAGCGCGAGACCGAGCTGGCCGCCGGGCTGCGGCACCCCAACATCGTCACGGTGTTCCAGTCGGGTGTCGCCGCCGATGGTGGCCGCTACGTCGCGATGGAATTCGTGCAGGGCGTGCCGCTCGACCAGTTCGTCGCCAACACGCTCGGGCTGGCGGCGGGCAGCGGCAAGGCCAGGGCCGACGCGATCGTGCGGCTCGTGCTGCAGGTCGCCCGGGCCGTGGGCCATGCACACACGGCGGGCGTCATCCACCGCGACATCAAGCCGGGCAACATCCTGGTCGATCCGAAGGGCGTGCCCCGGGTGCTCGACTTCGGGCTGGCGCGATCGACAAACTCGGGAGCCGCGGCGGCGACGCAAGTGACCCAGGACTTCGCCGGCACGCCCGCCTACGCCGCGCCCGAGCAACTGAGCGAAGAGCACGAGACCACCGACGCGCGCGGTGACGTGTACTCGCTGGGCGTCGTGCTCTACCGGCTACTCACTGGCGCCGCGCCCTATCCGTGCGAGGGCCCGCTGGTGTTGGTGGCGCGGCACGTGGCCGAGACGCCGCCCACGCCACCCTCTCGCCATGTCCCGCGCTTGCCTGCCGACGTGCAGACCATCGTGCTGCGATGCCTGGCCAAGGACCCCGAGCGTCGCTATGCCAGCGCGTCAGCGCTCGCCGACGACCTCGAGGATTACCTGGCTGGCCAGCCCATCTCGGCACGGCGCGACAGCGCGGCCTACGTGCTGCGCAAGCTTGTGCTCCGCAACCCGGCCTCCTCCAGCGCCGCCGCGGTCGTGGCGTTAACGGTGCTGCTCGCGGCGGTGGGGTTCGCGCTGCTGGCGGCCGATCTGGATCGCTCGCGACGCGACGCCGAGGCGGCGCTCTCGGACAGCACCGTGCAGCGGGCCCGCATGATGGCCATGGCGGGTGATCCGCAGCAGGCCGAGACGTTGTTATGGCGGGAAGCACTGCGGGCCGGAATTGTGACCGATGATTTTGCACTCAGGAATGGCACGCCCGAGCAGCGCCGCTCCATCTGGTCGCTGGCCGAGTTTTACGCGCGGCTGCCCAGGGTGATGCGGGCGCGCACGGAAGGCGTCTGCACCAGCGTGGGCCTCGACATGGATCGCCAGGAGCTCTGGGCTCTCCACGGCGACGGATCACGATCCACATGGTCGCTCGACGGACAGTTCGTTGGCCGCACGCCGGAGCTGACGCCGCTGACACCGTGGGCGGAGACCGCGATGGCCAGTCCGAACGGACGCTACGTCGTTCTGCAGGGCGGGGGCCAGGCGCAAGTGTGGGACGCCCAGGAACGCATCGCCGTCGCTCCCCCGTTCCCCTGCATCCAACCCGCCTACTACGCGCGAATCGACGACGAGTGCCAGGTAGTGGTCTATGGCAACACCCCCGAGACCGGAGCCGTCCGCGTGACCGATGCACGCACCGGAGCGGTGCTGGCCCATCTCGACCCCACGATCTCCGGGCATGTGGCGCGTTCCGGCACCGCCGGCGAGGTCGAGGTGCTGGCGGGCACCAGGAACATGCCCGTCCCCCAGTTGCTCGCGGGCCGCGCGCCCGACTGGAGCTTCGGCCCGCTGCCGGGCATCGGCGACATGCTGGACACCAACGTCCTCGGCGGCATCCGCAATCTCACGCCCACCCGAGACGGCGGGCTCATCGCCGCGTCGGTCGACTGCCATCTCTACTTGTTCGGCCGATCGCCCGAGCCAACACTCGTCGCGCACGTCGAGGTACCCACCAAGGGCATCGACCGTCTCGCCTACGACGAAGGGGAGGAATCGATCATCGTTGCCGGGCGAGACGGGCTGCTGGCGCGATACGCCGTTCCCGGGCTCGAGCAACTCTCGCTCTTGCAGACCGGGCAGGTTCCGTTCGCGCTGGCTTCCATGGGCACGCCACCGATGGTGGCATTGGCGATCCTCGGCGGCGGCGTGGACGTGTACATGGCTTCGGACCATCCCTGGTGCACGAAGATCAGTTCGACGCCCTGCACGCACGCATCCGTCGATGTATCGACGCTCGGCGCGCTGGCTTGGGGCGATGATGACGGCAAGTTGCACATCCGGCCGAGCGAGGCAGGCGACGTGTTGGCCATCGACGCGCACGATGGCGTCGTGACCTCCGTGGCAATGTCACCCGATGGCTCGCGGGTCGTCACGGCGGGTTTTGACGGAGCGATCCGCGAGTGGGGCATCGACGGTTCACCCATCCGCGACGTAGCCGTCGGGCTCACACCCGTCTCGTCGGTGACGTATTCGCCCGATGGTCGGTCGATCGCGTCGGGCCAGACGAGCGGAACCGTCCATGTCTGGCGAGACGGCCGTCCCGCCCTTTCGCTTCGGACCGACACATTCCGCGTACCCATGGTCGCGTTCAGCCCGGATGGCGAGTCGCTGCTGTGCGCGGGCGTGAATGCCAATGCGGCGACCGCAACCGTCTTCGATCTTGAGAGTGGAACCATACGTTACGAGCTCGGCGGGCATGGCATCGCGATCCGCGCCGTGGCGTGGTCGGCCGATGGGACCATGGTGGCGACCGCCGGCGACGATCGCACCGTGCGCATTTGGAACGCGACCGATGGCCGCGAGTTGCAGGCTATCACCGGCCTTCCCTGGGGACCCTACGACATCGCGTTCCATCCCGAAGGCACCGTGCTCTTCGCCGTCGGCCCGGGCGGTGCGATCATTGTGGCCGATACGCTGGCCGGGGTCGAACTCGCCAAGTTGCCCGTGCACGATCGACACGTGTTCTCCATCGCCATCGACCCTGACGGCACGACGCTGTACACCTCGGGCGAAGACCCGGGGATCGGCGTGACCGATCTGTGTCATTTACTCGGTTTCATCCGTGGAAACGAGGGCTACTGGCGGTCGGCCGGTGTGCCAGCCGATCCGGATCCCTGAACGCACGGTTACTGCCGCGTCCCGGTCCGCCATCGGCGGAGCGTGTAGCCGGCGACCGCGAGCAGCGCTATCGAGTCGGCAACGAACACGCCGATGAGTATCCAACTCGGCCGGCCCGCGCTGATGCTGACCATCGCGCCGATGGCCACGGCAGCCAGGAGCATCTGCACTGCCGAAAGGGTGAAGAACGTGACAATCGGTCGCATGCCGATCTCCGGGATCGTGCCGGGGAGAGAAATGCCCCGACCACCGCGGTCGGCGGGGGTGAGGCCAGGGGCGAACCGTTCGCCCGATCGCACCGCTTATGGGCAGCCAGCCGCGAACTCGTTCTGGAAGCACAGGAAGTCGAACAGCGTCAATGCGCCGTCGCTATCGCAGTCGGCCACCGGATCCCCGGTCGCAAACGCGTTCTGGAACGCCAGGAAGTCGAAGATTGTCAGCGCGCCGTCGCCGTCCAGGTCGGCATAGCAGGGCTCGGCGGTTTCCGGCAGCACGGTCACCGGGTCGAACAGCACCAGCTCATCCATGTTCTGCACGGTGAAGTCCAGCGACGCCAACGGCCCCGCCGGCGGCGCGCCCTCCGCGAGCGCTCGCACCTCGTGCACCAGGAACTCTCGGCCGTCGGACAACCGCATGAATGTGTCGGTGGGGTAGCAGATCGTAAAGCACGGCGTCAGGCCGCCGAGCTTGCCGATCTTCGACGGCCAACGCGTGGTCCCGCCGGCGATGCCTTGCAGCCCCGATTCCGTGTGCACCATCGTGCCAGAGTCATCAAAGACCTGCAGTGTGTACGTCTCGTCGCCCACGCTGCTGAAGTCGGGGGCGATGGCCGTCAACATGGGATCGATCGGCCACGGGTCGAACGATGTCTTGCCCGTGGGGATCCCGACCGACCCCACCTCGAACGAGCACACGGTCATGCACGCCGCCGCCGGGTCGGGCGTCCGCACGTCCAGGCCGACCGTCGCCGAAACGACGCCGCCCAGTTCCAAGAGGAAGCCACTGACAGCCCCAGGCTCGGGGTTGGGCAGCACGCGAGCGTCGGGCTCAGGGCCGCCGACCATCTGGGCCATGATCAGCTGCTTTACCTTGTTATGGATCTTGTCCGCGGTCTTGACCGACACGCCCACCTGCGTCGTGGAGCCGGCGCCGAAGGGCCGAACCAACGACTCGGCAACGCCAAAGACCGCGCTGGGAGGGCTGTCCAACACGTCCACCGTCAACCCGACGATCCCCGTGGCCGTCAGTTCCAGCGTCAACGGCGCAGGCCCCCCGATCGTTGCCATCACCGGTTCGATCCACATCTCGTCGCCGCGGAATCCCGGAAGGCCGCCACCGGTCGGCACGACGAACTCTGACCCGGTCTGAATGCCGTAGAACATCGTCTCGCTCTTGAGCCCACCGCCCTCGGACGCGGGGTAGTACTCCTTCTTGATCGAGCAGCCCGCCTTCACCGGCCCGCCGAAGAGCCCCTTGATCCAGTCCCAGATGGGACCATTGTCGGGCTTGGTGAACCGCACCGAGCCAGAGGTCTGGTCTTCCAACGTGCCGATCAGTTCGCCGTCACGCAGGATGTGCACGTTGAAGTGGTCGAACGCCGCGGTCGTGAAGTTGAGATCCAGCACCGCCTCGGCCGGCGTCGCGGGGTTGTTGCGGAACACCAGGCGATCGTCCAGCACGCCCCCGTTCTTGAAGGCGATGGACAGCGTCGGATCAGCCTCGTCTCCCGTCGAGATGGCACCGAACGTCGCGCCCACGCCCATCGTCAGGTCGCCGTATTCGATCGACACACCAAACGGCGACGTGCTGCCGTCGCCGTAGACAACCGCCTCGCCATCGACGACGCCAAGCTCCGCCGGCCCGATCACGCCGAACGGGAACCCGCCCAGCGTGGGCACCTCGAACGCATCGGTCACGCCCAGCGAGATCGCAGCGTGGCTGTTCGGGAATCCAACGGCGGCGAGAGTCAAGAAGTTGTTCGCCCCGCAGCCCGGCGCCCGCAGATACGATGGCGCCGTCTGCCCCAGGTTGTTGAAGCCCAGAGACAGCAGAGCCCCGTCGCCGCCATCGGCCGGCACGCGCGAAGGCGTGTCGAGCTCCACGACGAATGGAGCGCCCGCCGGCACGAACACCGCCGGGAGTGACGCCGTGAAGAACTGGCCGCTCGTTCCCGCGGGGACCATCACCGTCGTCTCGGCCAGCACCGGCAGCGTGTCATACGGCGCCGTGATGACTCCGCTGCGGATACGCACGTGGCACGGCCACTCGGCCCCCGTGTTGGTCGTCACGCCGAAGGTCACGCACGAGATCGTCAGGTCGTAGGGCGCGGTGAAACCGCGGCCGATTTGCGTCCCGGCGCTGGTTTCCAGCGAGCCGCACCACACCGCCCGGGCGGGCTGAATGGTGTCGGGGTCGGTGGACTGGGTGAGTTCCAGATCGCCGCACTGCGCCAGGGCGCACTGGGGCGCGGCCGCCAGCGCCAGCAGGCCCACGCCGGCGACGCCGGACAGACCGCCGACGCTCCCGAGGGTGCCCGCGGCGGCCAGGAGTGCTCCAAGGGACCTTGCCCGAGTCCAGGCAAACGGTTGTTTCGTGTGCATTCGATGCCTCCCATGCGTTGAGGGATGGGAGGCGAGTCTGCACGCCTCCCCCTCCACACATGAGTTGGTGGCTGGGCTGTGAATCTAACAGAGTGCCCGCGGGTTACCTGTCGTCGTCGACCAGCACCCTGGAAGCTGGGGTGTCCAGGTCGTCGCACTGGCCCGACCGGACCATCCAGACGAACCCCCACACCGCGGTGCCGGCGAGCACGAGGGCGATGGGCAGGACTATGAACAGCACGCTCATGGCGTGGCCTCCTTAGTAGGCCTTCCTTGCTGGCGGCCCGCGCCAACCGCAATGGCCAGCACCGTCAGCGAACTGATCGGCATGACGATGGCAGCGACGATCGGTGACATCAACCCAACGAGTGTGAGGCCGGCGGCCAGGGCGTTGTAGCCGATGGCTAATCCCAGGCATAAGCGGATGCGTGAGATTACACCCCGGCTCGTGCGGGCCAGGTCGACCAATGGCGACAGCCCCGGGCGGCTCAGGTACACGTCCGCCGCGGCCATGGATGCCTCAGCTCCGCCGCTCACGGCTACGCCCACGGTGGCCGTGGCGAGCGCCGCGGCGTCGTTCACGCCGTCACCCACCATGACGACCGGGCCCTGAGCCTTCAACTCCGCGATCACGTCGCGTTTGGTTTCGGGAAGGGCGTTGCCGTCCGCCTGGTCGATGCCCACCTGATCAGCAACCGCCGAGACGGTGCGATGGTCATCGCCCGACAGCACACGCGGTCGCCAGCCCAACGCCCTAAGGTCACCGATGGCTTGTCTTGTGTCGGCACGCGGAGCGTCGCCGAGGATGGCCATCGCCTCGACCGTGTCTACGGAGGCGACGAAGATCGCGGTCAATCCCGATTCCCTCGCACGCGTCGCTGCTTGTGTAGCCCAGTCAGGCGTGTACGCACCCAGTTCGTGCATGAACGTAGCCGAGCCTACGGCAAAACGCCGACCAGAGTGAGAAGCTGTGACACCCAAGCCGGTGCGATGTTGGACATCCGACACCGTTGTTGGTGTATCGGAAATCGCCAGAGCGCGAGCGATAGGGTGAGCCGCGCCAGCTTCCATCGCGGCGACGATCGGTTTCAGTGATCCATCGCCCAGCCACTGCCGCAGCGCAAACGCTCCTTCGGTAAGCGTGCCGGTCTTGTCGAGCACGACGGTGGGACTGCCTGCCAAGGTCTCGAACGTATCGCCGCCCTTGATGAGCGTTCCGCGAGAGGCCAGGCGGCCGATCGCCATCGACGTTGCCAGTGGCGTCGCCAGAGCCACGGCGCACGGGCAACAGACGATGAGCATCGCCACTGTCGACTCGAACGCCGCGTGCATGCCAGCGGGCAATCGCAGAACAAAGCACAAAACCGCCAGGGCGATGACGCCGAGCACGAACGGCTTGGCGAGACGATCGGCACTGCCAATCACTGGCGTACGCGATCGGCTCAGGCGTTCGATGTCGGCCATGAGTCTGCCCACACGGGTGTCGCGGCCGGTCGCGGTTACGCGTAACCGGATCGTGCTGGACAGGTTGATCGCCCCGGCGGCGACCTCGTCTCCAATGCTGCACGCGAGGGGCCTACTTTCACCAGTGAGCACCGTGCTGTCGACGTGGGTAGTACCTAGCTCGATGACACCATCGACCGGGATGCACTGCTGGGGCCCGACCTCGACTACGTCGCCGACGCCCACGGCGTCGATGGCGGCGTCGACGGGCTGACCGTCCTTGATCAGCGTGACACGACGGGGCGTGACCGAAAACAGCAACTCGATGGCGTCGGTCGCGCGGCGCTGCTGGCGCATCTGCAGCCAACGGCCAATAAGCAGCAGAAAGATCAGCATCGTGATCGAGTCGAAGTAGATCTCCCCCGTATCGAGCACGACCGCCAACAGCCCTGCCGCCGTGCCGGCGAGCAGGGCGATAGCGATGGGCGTGTCGAGGTGCCACGTCCGCGTGCGTACGGCGGCCAGCGCCCCGCGTACGAACACGCTGCCCGGCCACAGCAATGCGAGCATGCCGATTGCCGCGCTCAGGTAGCGGAACGCCGTCCGGTAGGGTTCGGCGATGGTGTCGAAGTGGCCGCTGTACAATGCGAAAGCCAGCAGCATCACGTTGCCTGCGCACGCTGCGGCGACACCGATGCGGATGAGATACGCCCGATCTTCCAGCCGCCTCGCGTCGCGCGCCGCCGAAGGCTCGACAGGGTGCGGTGGGTAGCCAAAACGTGCAAAGTCCCGGGCGATACGCGAGAGGGAGACCTCAGCAGGGCTCCACACAAGCGAAGCGGTTCGGCGGGCAAGGTCGAGCTCCACGCTAAGCAATCCCTCGACGACCGTTGGCAATCGCTCCAGCAGCCATAGGCACGCGGCGCAGTGCACGCCCTGCACATACACCTCGACACGCATCAATCCTGCGGGAAGCGGCGTGGCGTGGCGAGCGAGGAACGCTGGATCGTCGAGTTCGGCGAAGCTGCTTCCGGCTTGCGTCGCGGGCTCGCGTTGGTCGTCCAGGCGGCTCTTCAGGTCGTAGTACTGCTCCAGGCCGCAGGCGGCGATGGTCTCGAATACCGTCTGGCAGCCGTGGCAACAAAAGCGTTCGCCCACTGGGGATGGCAGCCCGCAGTGCGCGCACGGCTGGCGTGTTGCAGCGGGCGCTGAGATGGAGGTAGCGGCAATCGTCATGGGCACAAGGGGCAGTGCGCCTCAGTGGGCATGGTTTCGAGCGAGGCGGGTTGCGCACCCGAGCGTGTGGTCAAGCCCGAAAGGTCCGCCCGGTACACTCGCACAACGGTGAAGGTGGCGATCACGATCATTGCCACGGCGGCCACAGCTCTCAGGCGTGGACCGAGCCGAGACCGCAGCGTGCCAACGCCCAGCCCGAGCGCGGCCAGGATCGGAACGGTGCCAATCCAGAACGTCGCCATGACCGCGGCACCCCATGCCGGCGAGGCGGTGCCCGCGGCGATGATCGCGAACGCCCAGAGCCAGCCGCACGGCAGCAGTACCGTCAGCAAGCCGATCGCCAATGCACGACCTGTGGGGCCGAATCGGTCGGCCTGGGCAATTCCCGAGCGGAACGTCGACTTCACGAACCTCGGGGTGGGCACGTGGGGCAAGCGCATGCCGGTCTCGCGCAGCAGCCACGCGCCGCCAACGAGAAGCATCGTGGTTGCCGCCAGGATGGCCGCGGCGTGCTGTAACCCGGCGGCACGCGCACCCATGTCGATGGCGCCGCCGAGCGTGCCGGCAAGCACACCCAATGCACCATACCCCACCAGGCGACCACCGTGGTACGCGAGTTGTCCGCGCAGATGTGCCCGGCGACCGGCGTCGCGATGCGTGCCGCACGCCATCGCCACGAACACGCCGCACATTCCAGCGCAATGCGGACTGCCCGCCAGGCTGGCCAGGAGCACGGCCGAGAGTGTGGCGATCGTGGGGGTCATGGCGCCCCCCCGCGGCTGAAGATGTCTTGTGTCAGCACGAAGTGGTCTTGCCCGCGCGAGGCACGGATGCGGACCTGCCACTGCCCCTCGCGAGGCCGATTCAGCACCGCCGTGTACCGTCCATTACCCTGAGCACGAAGCACGAGTTCCTGAGCATCGCCGCGACGAGCGTGGTGGAACACCATGGCCCGTACCAATGCGTCCGTAACCGGCGCTCCATCCGCGTCATCGATCGTGACGGTGAGCAAGCCATCGCCAGTGGTGAGCGTCGCGTCGGCCTGCCACCCGAGCCTCCCGCTGGCAATTTCAACCTCGCGGGAATGATCCCAATCGACTGCCTTCTGGTAGTAGTCGTCTTCGATGGCGTAGCTCGGGTCGCCAACGGCGGCGATCACCGTGATGGCGCACACGGTCATCGAAACCGAGAGCATGCCGACAACGGCCAGGGGCCAGATCCATGGTCGGCCGGCCCGAGGGGCGTCAGTTGTTGGTTTTGGCTCTTGCATGTCAGCTCCCGCCCGCTCGATGCACCGGGCCGCGCATCGTGTACTCTGAGCTCTTGTCGAAGCCCTCGCCCCGAACGCGGATCGTCACCGGCAAGCGGCCCGTGGTAAACGCCTCTGGCGGTACCACGAGTGTCAGAGGCTCGGCGAAGGTCTCGCCGGGCTTGACCCGGACGTTGGTGAGTCCATCGATACGCCCGCCGTCTACGCCCTCGAGCACGATGCTGTACTCGCCGCCGTGTTCCGAGCGGTCCTGGATCTTGAATTTGATCGGATTTGCCACCATGCCACTCTCGAGCACCGTGAAGGGATTGCCCGGCCCACGCGTGATCGTGACCAACGCCGGTGCTCGAATCACCAGCAGCACCACCATGATCGAAACCAGGATCGTGATCGCAACGGGATACACGATGACACGGGGTCGCAGCCAGTTCCGCCCTTCACCGTCGATGGTCCGTTGCGAGGCATACCGAATCAGCCCGCGCGGCCGACCGATCTTGTCCATGATGGCGTCACACGCGTCGATGCACTGCGTGCAGTTGACGCACTCCATCTGTAATCCATCTCGGATGTCGATACCCGTGGGGCACGTCTGCACGCACATCGTGCAGTCGATGCAGTCGCCGAGTTCGTCGCTCTCTTGGACGACCTTCAGCGAGACGTCCGACCCGGGCTTTACGCGTTGACCCTTCTTACCGCGCGGCTCGCCGCGCCGACGGTCGTAGCCCACGATGAGCGAATCGCGGTCGAGCATCACGCTCTGGAATCGCCCGTAGGGACACGCCACGATGCACGTCTGCTCGCGGAAGAATCCGAAATCGAACAGCATGGCGCCGGTGACGGCGGCCATGACCAAGAAGGCGATGGGATGGTTGAGCGGCGAGCCAAGGATCCAGTGCCGCAGATTGTCGGTGCCCACAAAGTAGCTCAAGAAAGTGTGCGCCAGCCCGAACGCCAGCACTAGGTATACCAGCATCTTCAGCAGCCCGCCCGCGGCGCCGAACCGACCCTTGCCCTTGCCCGGCGTGCCCTGAAAGAACCGCTCGACCGGCCGGAACACCAGCTCGAGGTATACCGTCTGCGGGCACCCCCAGCCGCACCATACACGCCCGAACATGGCCGTGAAGAAGAAGATCGAGAGCGCGACGGTAATGAGCAGGAGCGCGAGCAGCAGCGTGTCAGTCGGGTACAGCGTCGTGCCGAAGAACGTGAACTCGCGCTCGAGGATGTTCAGCAGCAGCGGTGGCTTACCTCCAATCCTCAGGTGCGGCAGCGCCACGAACAACGCGATCAGCCCGTAGCCCACCATGCGGCGACGGTTGAGCCAGCGTCCTTTCGAGGGTCGGGGTTTGAGCCAACGCCGCGTCCCGTCGGCATTGAGCGTCGAGAGGACGCGTTCGGGCTGGGCTGCGGTCGTTGACATCCTGGCGTTCCTCGCTCTCTCAGCCGCCCTGATCGGGTCCGGGCCATGGCGGGATGACCTCGCCCTCTGGGCCCTTGCCTGCCAGGTTCTTGCCCCGCAGGGACGCGACGTACGAACTCAACAGAACGATCTCATTGGGGTGCAGCCGCTTGCCCCACGCCGGCATCGCGCCGTTGTTGGCTCCCTCGGCAATCACGGCGTGGATGTCCGTGACGGTCTTGACGTTGATGTACGCATCGTCGGTCAGGTTCGGGCCCACGCCGCCACCACCGTTGCTGCCGTGGCACGATGTGCAGTTCGCGCTGAAAACCGAAGCTCCGTAGTTCATCCACTGCTCATCGCTCATGAGCGAGACAATCGTCTCTTGGTCGCCTTCGAGGTCACCGACCGCGGCGAACAAACGCTCGATCTCAGCCACCTGAGCCCGTTCGAGCCGCTGTGTCTGGTGCACGAACCACGGGCTCTCCAGTGACAGGAAGAAGTACACCACGCTGAAGATCATCGAGCTGAGCCAGATCAGGTGCCACCACAATGGCGTGGGGTTGTCGTACTCCATGATCCCGTCGTACTCGTGCCCGCGGATGAGCGTGCTGTCGGTGTCATTAGACATGGTTCATGCCCTCCCCTTCGGCCCGCACCACGACAGGCGTACCTTCGTCGAGCGCCGCCGCGGCCATCACCCGCTCGTACCCCTTGCCCGCGCGGAGGGTCCGCAGCGTCACGAACACGAATACCCCGACGAACAGTACCAGCGCCGCTGCCGGCCAAACGGAAAGGTCGATGTGGCGGATCGTGTCGGACAGCATCACGGAGCCTCCCCTTCGACGGTCTCGCTACCGGCCACTTCATCGGCCGCGGGTTCCTTGGAGATGTCGGTGCCCAGACGCTGGATGTACGCTATCAAAGCGATGATCTTGCGATCGCTCAGGTCCAGCGTTGGATCCTGCATCTGATCGGCGATCTGATCGGACAGTTCGCGTGCCTGCTCACGAGCCATCTCGGGTGCGTGCTTCACGGCCTCGCCATAGGGCACCCCCAGCATGGCCATGGCGCCCACGCGCGCCTGGATGCCCTCGAAATCCAGGTCCTGTTCGATCAGGTGCTTGTAGCTTGGCATGATCGAACCGTTGACATATTCCGCGGGGTCTTCGAAGTGCTGGTAGTGCCACGAAGAACTCTGCCGCCCGCCCTCGCGAGCCAGGTCTGGTCCGATGCGTCGGCTGCCCCATTGGAATGGACGGTCATACACGAACTCGCCCGGCTTGCTGTAGTCGCCGTACCGCTTCACCTCGGCGAAGATCGGCCGGATCATCTGCGAGTGGCAGTTGTAGCAGCCCTCGGCGATGTAGATGTCGCGCCCCGCGAGCTCGAGCGGGGTGTACGGCTTCACCGTCGCGATGGTCGGGATGTTGCTGCGGATGAGGAAGGTCGGGATGAT
>JAUHYE010000072.1 GCA_030426395.1 Phycisphaerae bacterium | reverse complement strand
CCATCACTTTCTGGACCGCCGGCGTAGGCGGTCCGGGCGGCGGTCAGCACGGGCAGATTCTCAAGCCCAACGGGATAATCGCACTCGTGGCTGCGGCCGACCAGCAGGTCGCCGCCGCCCACGAGGCAGAGGATCTCCGTGGCCGAGGGCAAGAGGCTGACGACTCGAAAGGGCTTGGGCATGGTGGCGGTGCACCCCTTTGGTGTACGGCTGGGCCCGATCGGGCCGATGTGGTCGGTGGCTGGCTGGGACCAATCGGGAAGGGTGCGGCCGTGCCCAAAAAGTGGCTTCCGCGGCGCGAGATCCATACAACCCTAGCCCCCAGGGGCCGGGTCTCTCTAGAGATACAGACCGACGACGGCAGGAGAGCGACGATGCGGAGCGGGACAAGCGTGAACACGGACCTCAGGAAGCCGGCGATGCTGCCGCTCGTGGCCGGTCTGGCCCTGGGCCTGGCCGCCAGCGTGAGCCTGGCCCAGAACGAGGCCGGGGAAGATCCCCAGGACCGCTCGCCGGCGCTCATCCCCCAACCCGACCCCCAACTGGGTCAAGGGCAGCCCGCCGGCTCGCAAGCCCAGGACGATTCGCCCATCATCATCGGGCCGTTCGCCGAACCCGTGGAACTGCGGACGCTGCTGGACATCGCCGTGCAGCAGCTCGGCGTGCAGCTCGCCGTCGACACGAGCGTCGTGGGCAGCGTGATGATCACCCAGGAGATCCGCGTCCCGAGGTCGAAGTTCCTGCTGCTGGTCAACTCCTTCCTGGAGCAGCGCGGCTTCACGATGATCCCCGGCCCGCTCGAAGGGTTCTACGACGTCGTGTCCAAGACGGGCGTCCCCTCGAACCCCACCGGCCCGCCGCCGACGACGCTGGTCATCCGCACGCCCAACACCAAGCCCAGCGTGCTCCAGGCGGCCATCGTGAGCCAGGTGACCTCGGGCGGCCGCATCGCGGCGCTCGACGAGCTCGGCGTGCTCATCGTCACCGCCTCGCCCGGTGAGGCCAACGAGGTCAAGCGGCTGGTCGATCGCATCCTGTCGGAGCGCAACGAGCAGAAGTTCATCCCCTACGACCTGACCCATGTGTCGGCCTCGGCTGCCCGCAGCCAGGTGCTGCTGCTGGCGGGCGTGCCGGAGGACACGGGGCAGGCGATGCAGGGCGGTGTCCTCCGCAGCCAGCAGGGCGGCAGCGGGAACCAGGGCGCCGCGGCGCTCAGCGGCGCGCTCAGCAATCTCGCCGAGCGGCTGATCGTCGCGCCCTCGGGCAACCGCCTGCTCTTCCGCGGCACCGCCGACGAGGCCGACCGCGTGGCCGAGCTGATCGACATGGTCGACATCGCCGACAACCTGATCCCCAGGCGATACAGCACCGGCTCGTCGACGGCCAACGTCGCGGCGCTGGCCGAGCAGCGCGGGCTGGGGGCGATCATCCAGTTCTCGAGCATGGACCAGCAGGGCGCCCTGGGCGGGATCAGTTCGGCCCGCCTGGGCGGCGTGCAGGGCGGCCAGAACCCCCTGGGCCAGCGTCAGCAGCCCCAGGGCGGCTCGGCCATCGTCGTCGACGAGGTCCGCCAGAGCATCGTGTTCTACGGCACGCCGCAGCAGCACGAGCAGTTCGCGGCCTTGGTCGCCGAGTACGACCCGGGCGACGAGCAGGTGGTCATCCGCAACTACGAGCTCGAGTGGGCGCGGGCCGAGCAGGTCGCGACGCTCCTGATGGAACTGGTCGAGGGAGCCAGCGCGGCAACCAGCGACCTGCTTCCCGGTGGCGGCCAGACGAGTCGCCAGTCATCCGACCGCCAGCCGCGCGTGCTCGACCAGCAGGCCCCCGTGGATGGCTCGATCGGGGACGTCAAGAGCCCTGACGCCTATGTCGCGTTCGACGAGCCGACCAACCAGGTGATGGTGCGGGCGCCGATGAACATGCAGCCCGAGTTCCGGCGGTTGATCCAGTCGATCGACAAGCGCCGGCCCCAGGTGTTCATCGAGGCCAAGATCGTGGCCGTGACCTGGACCGATGACATGCGCCTGGCATTCGAATCGCAGATCATCAACGCGGGCGGCAGCGAGGGCCTCTTCCAGAGCTTCTTCGGCCTGACAAACCCCAACGGTGATATTCAGGATCCCAATATCGTGGATGATGGCCTCTTGGGCTTCACTTCGGCGGTCATCCGCAGCAACTACGTCCCGTTCGTGATCAACGCCTTCCAGCGCAACGTCAACGGACGCATCCTGGCCTCCCCGCAACTGCTCGTCGACAACAACACCGAAGCGAGAATCTCGAGCGAGGAGCAGCAGCCCACCACAACCAGCTCACAGGGCGACGCGACGACCGAGACGTCATTCGGCGGGTACCAGTCCGCCGGTCCGGTGCTCACGGTCACACCCCAGATCAACCCAGGTGGCTTCGTCACACTTAGTTACGATCTGACCTTGTCGAACTTTGTCGGGCAGGGTTCGGATGGAATCCCCGCGCCGCAGCAGACACGGCAGGTCGCCAGCGATTCGGTGACCATCCCCACCGACTCGACCATCATCGTCGGCGGCATCACGCTCGACAGCGACTCGGATACGAAAGTCGGCATCCCCTTGCTCAGCAAGATCCCGATCTTCGGGTACCTCTTCAGCGACACCAACTGGAACGAGTCGAAGACCACGCTCTACGTGTTCATCACGCCCAAGGTCCTGTACGACCCGACGATCCGCGATTACGAACTGATCACCGAGGGCCCCCGCCGCATCGCCGACTTGGACGAGGACATGCCGCCGCTGGAAACCTACATGGTCCGCGTGATGGTGCCCGTGGACTTCACGCCCGGCACGCCCGAGCCCGAGATGCCCGTTGGCGACGAGTACGGCATCGAGATCATCGAGCCCGGCTCGTAACGAAATGGTGACGGGGAGCCGACCATGAGCAAGCTGACCATCCGAGGCAAGGGCAAGCCGGACGACTCGACCGAGAAGCGGGCGTCGGGCGATGCGCTGCCCGGCGTCGCAAGGGCCCTGCGCGTGCCCCGCCTGACCGCCGACGCGCTGCGGGCCTTCCGCGAGATGCCCGGCTCGGACACCGAGCCATGGGACATGCTCATCAGCGCGATGGCCACCGACGAGCAGAGCTCGCTCAAGCTGCTGGCCGAACGCACGGGGCTGCCCTTCGTGGCCGAGCCGCGGTTGAGCGAGAGCGCGCTGCGGTTCTACGAGTTGGTCCCCCCGAACGTCGCGCGTGAGCGGCACGTGGGTGGGGTCGAGAGCGACGGACGCTCCATGACCGTCGCCACGGCCCAGCCGATGCAGCCCGACTTCTTCACGCAGCTCGAAGAGCACCTGGGGATGCCCATCCGGCTCGTGCTCACGCCCCGCGGCATGGTGCAGAGCCTGGTCAACCGCGGCTACGAGAAGCGGCAGGACCTGGTCACCGAGATCATCGAGGAGATGCCCCTCGACGAGCGCGCCATCGCCAGCGCGGCTGGCTCCATCGGCGCGGGCAACGATCTGCTGGCGCTCGCCAGGCAGGGCCCGGTCATCCGCCTGGTGAACATGATCCTGTTCGAGGCGCTGCGCCGCCGTGCGAGCGATGTGCACGTGCATCCCGAAGAAACGCGGCTCAACATCCGCCTGCGCGTCGACGGCATGCTCGTGGACGCCTTCAGTCCGCCGCTCTCGCTCGCGGCCGCCATCAGCAGCCGCCTGAAAGTGATGACCGAGTTGGATATCGCCAACCGCCACAGCCCGCAGGACGGCCAGACCACCGTCCGCGTGGGTGCCCACAAGGTCGACATCCGCCTGAGCGTCATCCCCACCGTCCACGGTGAGCGGCTGGTCATGCGTCTGCTGGACCAAGGCCAGAACAAGCTGAGCCTGGACACACTGGGCATGACCCAGGAGATGCAACAGGAGCTCAAGGACACCGTCGATCGCCCCAACGGCATGCTGCTGGTCACCGGCCCCACCGGCTCGGGCAAGACGACGACTCTGTACTCCGCATTGGGCATGGTCGACCGCAACTCGCGCAACGTGATGACCATCGAGGATCCGGTCGAGTACCGCCTCGAGGGCATCAGCCAGATGCAGGTCAACGTCAAGCGCGGCGTGACCTTCGCCGCCGGCCTTCGCAGCCTGCTCCGCCAGGACCCCGACGTCATCCTCGTCGGCGAAGTGCGCGACCACGAGACCGCTCAGCTCGCCGTGCAAGCGTCGCTAACCGGCCACCTTGTGCTCGCGACGCTGCACACCAACGACGCCCCCAGCGCCATCCCTCGCTTGCTGGACATAGGTATCGAGCCGTTTTTGGTGACCAGTTCGCTGCTCGGCGTCATGGCCCAGCGGCTCGTGCGCCGGCTCGCCAGCCCCGAGGAGCAGCAGGAAACAGGCGATCGGTACCGCGGCCGCATGGGCGTCTATGAGCTCATGCGCATGAACGACGAGCTGCGCCAGCTCACCGCCCAGCGCGCCGACGGCGTGCTGCTCATGGAGGCCGCCAAGCGGGCGGGCTTCAAGCCCATGATCGAGGACGCCAAGATGAAGGCCGCCAAGGGCATGACCGACGAGGCGGAGATCAAACGCGTGCTGTCCTGATCGGCTCGTGACGGGGTAACCCAAGCCGATGCGTGCGATTCAACCGGTATTGACGGCAATCCTCCTGATCTTCGCGATTCCTGCGCCGACTTGGGCTCAGGACCGGAGCAGCGAGCCGGTCTACACGCAGGAGAGCATCAACCCGGGTCTCGGCGCGCTCGACCCACCGGCCACCCTGGAAACACCCCAGAGCACGATGGAGTTCTTCCTCCGCGCCTGCGAGAAGGAAGACTTTGGCAGGGCGGCGCACGCACTGAATCTGCGTCTCATGGCCGACACTTCCCGAGTGGATGCTTCGCAACTGGCCGAGCGTTTGTTCTTCGTCATCAACCAGGAACTCTGGATCGACTGGGAGGCCCTGCCCGACCGCCCCGACGGCATGGACGACAGCAGCCCGCTCAACGGCTCGGGCCCCATGATCGGGCAGGCCCGAAAGAGCATCTCCATCGGCTCGGTCGGCGTCGACGGACGCGACGCGGCCATCCGATTGCAACGTGTCACGACGGGCGACGTGGGTGAGACGCCCCGCTGGCTGATCTCCGCGTTCACGGTCGAGAACATCGACGCCATGTACGAAGCCCATGGCCCGGGATGGCTGAACGAACGCATGCCCGACTGGGCCCAGGTTCGCGGCCTCGGTGGCGTCATGGTGTGGCAACTCATCACGATGGTGCTCACGTTCATCATCGCGCCCTTCCTGGCATGGATGATCACTTGGGTCCTCCGATGGATCTTGCGAAAGGGTCGCGTCAAGACCTTCGGGGTCTACGACGCGTTGCACTGGCCGGTGACGTTCTTCCTGGCCGCCATCATGATCTCCGTGGTGTTCAGCGGCGGACTCTCGCTGCCCGGCTACTTCGCCACCGTCGTCGACCCCGTGGTGCTGTTCTCGGTGGCGGCTACCGGCGCGTGGATCGCCATGCGCGCCATGAACTATGTTGTCGAGAACATCGCCAAGCGGACCGTCCGGCGATCCCACGATGGCGACGAGGAAACGCAGCAGAGCATCCTGACCTCGATCACCGTGCTCCGGCACGTGCTCATCCTCGGCATCGCCGCGATCGCAGTGGGCATCGTGTTGTCGCAGCTCAGCGGGTTCCGGTCGATCGGCATCGCGTTATTGTCTTCGGCCGGCGCCCTGGCAATCATCGCCGGCATCGCTGGGCACGCTGTTCTGGGCAACCTGATCGCCGGTCTCCAGATCGCTTTCACCCGTCCCTTCACGCTGGGCGACTCGGTCTACATCGAGGACAACTACGGCACGATCGAGGACATCACGTACACCTACGTCATCGTTCGCACGTGGGACTACCGGCGCCTGGTCATCCCGATCCGCCACTTCGTCGACCATTGGTTCGAGAATTGGAGCCTGCGTGATCCGTTCCTGACCAAGCCCAGCTATCTCTACGTCGACTACAGCGCCAACATCGAGAAGGTCCGCGAGAAGTTCCTCGAACTCGTCAAGGCAGACGACGACTGGGCTCAGGACCGAGACGACCCCGCCGTGCTGGCCTATGAGGCCCGGGAAGAATCGCTCGTGGTCCGCCTCACCTGCGCGGCGAAGGATCCCAGCACGGCCTGGAGTCTGCACTGCCGGCTCCGCGAAAAGATGATTACGTGGCTCCAAGAAGTAGAAGGCGGCCAGTGGCTGCCGAGGCAGCGGGTCGACCTCGGCCGCGCCGAGACCGGTGAACAAGTCGTTTCGGAGAACGAACGTAATGGCAACGTCGACAGCTAAAACGATCGCCGAGTACGTGAAGGCACTGCCCGATGACCGCCGAGAGGCCGTCCAGGCGATTCGCGCGACCGTCAATAAGAACATCGATCCGATCTTCGCCGAGGGCATGCAGTACAACATGCCGGCGTGGTTCGTGCCCCACAGCTTCTACCCCGCCGGCTACCACTGCGACGCCAAGCAACCGCTGCCCTTCGCCAGCGTGGCCAGCCAGAAGAACCACATCGGCATCTACCTTTTCTGCATCTATCAGGACGACGAGCTACGCGAGTGGTTCGTCGACGCCTGGAAGGCAAGCGGAAAGAAGCTGGACATGGGCAAGAGCTGTATCCGCGTCAAGAAGCTCGACGACGTCCCGCTCGACGTGCTGGGCAAGGCCATCAAGAAGATGAAGGCAAAAGCGTTCATCGAGCACTACGACAGCCTGCGACCCGATGGGCCCAAGGGCATGGCCGCGACGGCCTCGAAGAAGAAGGTCGCCAAGAAGCCGGCGGCAAAGAAGACGACCAAGAAGAAGACCGCAAAAAAGAAGGCCTCCAAACGCGCCTAGTCCATCCCGGGCAGCGCGTCGAGGTCGACGTTCCCGCCGCTCAGCACGATGCCGATGCGCCGGCCGGCCACCGCGCCGGGCTCTTCGTGCACCAATCGCAGCAAGCCCGCCAATCCCAGCGCCCCCGACGGCTCGACGACCAGCTTCAGCCGCTCCATCACCAGCCGCATCGCCGCGATGATCTCGTCCTCCTCGACGGTGACGAAGCGATCGACGTTTACGAGCACCAGCGGGAAGGTGTACCGCCCCAGGCACGGCGTCCGCGTGCCGTCGGCGATGGTGTCGGGGTTGCGCACCGAGTGCAGCACGCCGCTGCGGAAGCTGCGGGCCGCGTCGTCGGCGGCCGCGGGCTCCACGCCGATGACGATGCAGTGCGGGTTGTGTGCCTTCGCGGCGATGGCAGAGCCGCTGAGCAGACCCCCACCGCCGCAGGGCGTCAGCAGCACGTCGAACGGCCCCGCATCCTCGCACAACTCCAGCGCCGCCGTGCCCTGGCCGGCGATGACGTGCGGGTGGTCGTAGGGCGGGATGATCGTCAGGCCTTCCTCGTCCGCGATCGCCCCACCGACCTCCTCGCGCACCTGCGTCTGCGGGTCGTACTCGACGATCCGCGACCTCTCGTGGCCCCGCGCGACCTCGCGCCGGGTCGCCTCCAACTTGATCCGCGGCGCGTTGGACGGCATCACGATGACGGTGGGCACGTTCAAGTCCGCGCCGGCACGAGCAATAGCCTGGGCGTGGTTGCCGCTGCTGTAGGTGAGCACGCCCTTGACGCCGTCATCGAGTTGCAGCAGCGCGTTGCTCGCCCCGCGCAGCTTGAAGGCGCCGGTGTGCTGGAGGTTCTCGCACTTGAAGGCGACTTTTGGCCCGTGGCCCTTGAGCTGCCTGGCCAGTATCGCGTCGATGGGCGTGCCCGCCAGCACCGGCGTCCGCCGAACGTGGCCCTCGAGGCGCCGGGCCGCGGCGCGGATGTCGTCGATGGCGACCGCCGTCGCCAGTGTCATGTCGGGCAGGGTCGCGGGCATGGCTGAGCGTATGCAAAAAAGCCGGCCCTCCTTGGAGGGCCGGCCGTTGGGATACGCGTCCTGTGCTTCCGCAGGAGCCGTTCCCGCGCGGTCATCGCGCGGCAATCGGACCCCGTCGGGTCCGTTGGCTAGCGCAGTGACCCGTCGTTGGACTCCATCACGAAGTCCTGACTGAGATTCATCACTGGACCACCTCCTTTGTGCACGGGCCCCTTCGGGCCGACCCGCCCGGCCGCCGTGGTGCTTGCCCTTCAGGGTTGAAGCAACACCACCGCCGGACATTTCCCCCGGGGTCGCCACCCCGGGCACATCGCCTGGCCTGCATACGCCTGCCAGTCGCCGCGGCCGCTCTCGCCGGGGTGGCACGGGTCTTGGCCCATGCCCCGCGGCGTGCGCTTCGCGGAAGCGATCAACTGTACGCCGGGGGGCGAGGGTGGGTTCCCGGGGTCGCGCACGAGAAAGCAGGCCGCCCATGCGGCCCGCGTTTGTATGCGGAGTTGCTGGCGACGGGGCATCCGCGGTCTTCCGCGCATGTCCCGGCGCGGCCGCTGAGCGGCCCGGGCGAGAGCCCGCCTCCAGATCAGCCCGCCTTGCTCTCGCTTGTCCCATGGCCAATGACCCGCGGCTGGTTATTCACGCCAAAGCGAACCGTGAAGTAGCCCGGCGGCCCCTTTTTCGTCGGGCTCTGGGCCGTCACGCGATAGGTCACGTCGCCCGCGCCATACGGCACGGTGTTGTCGCCAAAGGATCGCTCGGCCACGGTCATCAGATAGTCGAACGGCTGCTGGGCGCCGATGCTGCGCTCGATGATGTAACTGAGCGCCCCCACCCGCGGCGGGTTGGGGCACTTGAACTTCACGTTGAGCGCCCCGCTCTGGTCGAGCTCGACCGTGAACAGCGCGGGCGTTCCGGGCGCGGGCCTGGGCGTGCGATCGGCAGGCGCCGGGATCTGCGCGGCGGTGTAGACCGATCCCGGGTTGCCCGATCCCTTGGCGAACGATCGGATCTGCCCGACCTGGGACGTCGCCTGCGTGCGCATCAGTTTGGCCTTGTGCTGATAGGTCTCGTACAACGTGTCCGCCCGGGTCTTGGCCGCGTCGTAGGCGGCCTTGGCGTCGGCGGCCTCGGTCGCCAGGGCGCTCAGGTTCGCCGGCTGGGTCGGATCCAACCCGATCGACGACGCCGCGGCCGTCCAGATGGGCGCGTGGGTATGGACCCAGGCGATGGCGTCCGGATATCGGCGTGGGACTGTTCGCATGAGCGTTCTCCTGTTTGGCCGGTCGCCTCGCCGGCGGGGCCATTCTTATGAGTCGCCTCGCCGGCGAGGCCGTGCGCCGGGAGCATGCGCCCGAGGACGGGCGGATGCCCCGTCGCGAAGTTCTGTGTCGCCTTGCCGGAGGGGCCATTCTTATGAATCGCCTCGCCAGCGGGGCCGTGCGCCGGGAACATGCGCCCGAGGACGGGCGGATGCCCCGTCGCGAAGTTCTGTGTCGTCTTGCCGGCGGGGCCGCGCGCCGGGAGTCCTTCTGAACGCCGCCCCCTCGCCGGATCACGGACCACCACGGCCCGCGTCCGCAACGTTCATCGAGCGTTCCAAGGGTCCGGTTGAGCCGGATATCCCGATCATGACGAAAAAGCCGGCCATGGGGCCGAGACTGATCGGTTAATGTTCGAGGTTTCGCCCCTGCGAGCCCGCCAGGCGGGGTGCCGGCGTCGTTGACAGGCCCGACAATCGCATTTTCAGGTGTGACAATGCCATTGTCACACCTGAAATCGCCGTTGCCACACCTGACATTGGCGTTGTCACACCTGGAATCGCCGTTGTCACGTCTGACATCGGCGTTGTCACACCCGAAAACGCCGTTGTCAGACCTGACAATGCCCTTGGCACACCTGGAATCGCCGTTGTCAGGCCTGGCATTGGCGTTGTCACACCCGAAATCGGCGTTGTCGGAGCCGAGGTTGGCGTTCTGAGGGCGGCCGTCGAGGGCATCCGGGCAGGGCCCGGGCATCACGTGTCAAGCACGAAACACCCGCCAGCCGATAGGCGTATGTTCGTATGCCATAGAACCGCTTTCGGTGCGGCTTGGGGAGGGAGTGTCGATATGGCCCAGGGATCGACCATCGAGTGGACGAGCGCGACGTGGAACCCCATCGCCGGATGCACGCCGGTCAGCCCCGGCTGCCTGAACTGCTACGCCGCGCGGATGGCGTTGCGCCTCGAGAAGATGCAGAAGGGGACCGGCAAGTACGTCGGCACGGCCGGGAAGGCTCGCGACGGCCGCCCGGTGTTCACCGGCCGCGTGAACCTGGACGAGGACGCGCTCGACCTGCCGCGATCATGGAAACTCGGCCGGACAATCTTCGTCAACTCCATGAGCGACCTGTTCCACGACGCCGTGCCCGCGTCGTTCGTCGCTCGCGTGTTCGAGGTGATGGAGCAGTGCCCGCAGCACAGCTTCCAAGTGCTCACCAAACGCCCCCACCGGGCGCTCGAATTGGCGAACCAACTCCCGTGGCCCGACAACGTGTGGCTTGGCACGAGCGTGGAAACCGCCAGGTACTACGACCGCATCCGCCTGCTCCAAAGAATCCCCGCGCGCGTGCGTTTCCTCTCGTGCGAGCCGCTGCTGGGACCACTCGCACGCATGCCCCTCAAGAACATCCACTGGGTCATCGTCGGCGGCGAGAGCGGCCCGGGGGCCCGGCCGATGCAGGGCTCGTGGGTGCTCCAGATCAAGAACCAGTGCGAGGACAAGGGCGTGCCGTTCTTCTTCAAGCAATGGGGTGGCGTGCGCAAGAAGGAGGCGGGACGGGAGTTGGAGGGGAGGACGTGGGATGGGATGCCGCAGGGGGTGTAGTGGATGGCAAAGGATCGATGGCCGGAATTACTGAGTCAAGTAGCGCGGGATGATGGGCAGCCGACGAGGTCGTGCGGGCCATGGACGGAAGAGAAGCTATGGATCTGGAATCGCTACCTTGAAATTACGACGCGAGCAATGGTTGGAAGCCCGCGCTGGCCGGAAGGGTTGGCATATGTCGACCTTTATGGAGGTCCGGGGATATGTGAAGTCAGAGAGACAAAGAAGCGTTTGCCCGGTTCGCCATTGCTTGCAGCATGCGCCCCGAAGCCGTTTCGAAAGGCCATTGTTGTCGAAATGGACCCCAACTTGGCCACCGCATGCAAAGCGCGTGTTTCCGCGGCTGCGCCCTCACTCGACGTTGAGTTCGTGTCGGGCGATTGCAACGAGGTGATCGACCATGTTGCCGACCTATTGCCAGCGCGTGCACTGACGCTGGCATTCGTGGACCCCGAGGGATTCGATCTCAAATTCTCCACACTGGAAGCCCTTGCACGGGATCGACGGGTGGACTTCTTCATCTTGTTTGCAGATGCGGTAGACCTTGTCCGCAACGTGGGCCGGTATGAGTTGGAAGAGGAAGAGAAATCCAAGCTCAGTGCAACCTTTGGTTCCGATGCGGTCTGGCGTCCGGGCTGGGACTCACTCGCAGATAGAACCGGCCCAGCGGTTCGCGAGTACTTCTCCAAGCTCTTCGCTGAGCAAATACGAGACAAGCTGGGGTACAAGGGTGTGCGAGAAAAAGTCATCCGAAGCCCGAGAGGCCCGCTCTATCGCATGATCTTCGCGTCGAAGCACGAACGTGGTCTTGAGTTCTTTGACAAGGTAAATCAGCGGCAGATAGACGGCCAGCAAACACTCGGTTTGGGCTGGTAGCCACAACCGTTGGCCGCGTGCTCACGCACGCGGCTCGGTTCCGAACGCTTCCCGGTGCCCGACCCCCTTACCCCCCACGGAGTGGGGCTATTCGAGCTCGTCGAACGCGCCCTTGGCCGCTTCCTCGTCGAGGTACTTCTGGAACTCGCCGGTCTTGTGGCTCACGAAGCAGAAGACGTGGTGCAGGGTGACCCATTCCAGGTCGGCGGGGTCCTTGTCCAGGTCCTGACGCAGGCGGTTGAGCTCGGCCAGGAGTTTTTCGGCGCGGATGGATGGGGGCATGGGGGTGGTCTCCTTCTGGGGGCGGGGGCGCGGCGTGCGCGGCTCTCACGCTACGATCCTCGCACCAAGACCGCCACCACCATCGCGGGAGTCCCAAGGCCGGCCCATGTCGACCATCTACCTGATCGTCCTGTCCCTGGGCCTCTTGACCATGGGCGCCGAGGTGCTGGTGCGCTCGTCGGCGGGGCTGGCCCGACGCCTGGGCGTCTCGCCCTTCGTCATCGGCGCCGTCATCGTGGGCTTCGGCACGTCCACGCCCGAGCTGAGCGCCTCGACCGTCGCCGCCCTGCGCGGCTCGACCGACATCGCCGTGGGCAACGTCGTGGGCTCGAACATCTTCAACGTGGCCGTGGTGCTGGGCGTGGCGGCGCTCATCCGGCCGATCCGGACCGACCCGAGGGCCATCCGCTTCGACCTGGCCGTGGCCATCGCGGTGAGCGTGATCCCGTGGCTCTCGATGCTGACCGGGGGAGACTTGCCGCGGTGGATGGGCGTGCTCATGCTGCTGGGGCTGGCGGCGTTCGTCGTGCGGTCGTTCCGCCACGGCAGGGTGGACGACCCCGAGACAGAGATGGGCAAGGCCATGGCGGAGGAAGTCGAGGCGGGCAAGAGCGTGGTCTTCGGTATCATCGGCACCATCGCCGGCCTGGTGCTGCTCGTGGGCGGAGCGAAGATGCTGGTCGATTCGGCCGTCGACATCGCCCGGGCCGCGGGGCTGAGCGAGCTGGTCATCGGCCTGACGATCGTGGCGGTGGGCACGAGCCTGCCCGAGCTTGTCACGAGCGTCGTCGCGGCCATGAAGGGCCACGCCGAGCTTGCGTTGGGCAACGTCTTAGGCTCGAACATCTTCAACTTGCTTGGTATCCTCGGCGTCACGACCGTGATCACGCCGCAACGCATCGCCGGCCAGAGCCTGTGGCTCGATACCCCGCTCATGCTGGGGCTGGTGCTTGCCCTGGCGGTGATCGCGTACACGGGCAAGCGGATCAGCCGGGGCGAGGGGGCGGTGCTGGCCGGGCTGTGGGTGGTGTACGTGGGCGTGCTGCTGGCGATGGCGTAGGCTCGGGCGATGAAGACCATCGCGATGCTGCTGGTGTTGGGGGTGCTCGGTGTTTCGGGTTGCCGGACGGCTGAGCCGCTGCCCGAGGTCATGAGCGACGCGGAGTGGGACGCCCGGCTGGACGAGCTCGACCGGTGGCGGGCCGCCGAGAACGAGGCCTGCGGCGACGACACCGAGTGCAAGAAGGCCGTGATGGACGAGTACATGGAGCGGATCGACGCGCTCTTCGAGGAGCGGCTGGCCCAGATTAATGCCCGCTGGCAGGCCCAGCGCCGCCGCTGACGCCCCTCACCATCACGCCAAAACAAAACCGGGCCCAAATTGGGCCCGGCTGTCGAGTGGAGGCGACCGGACTCGAACCGACGACCTCTTCCATGCCATGGAAGCGCTCTACCAAAACTGAGCTACGCCCCCGACAGTTGCCTGATTGTCGCCCGGGATGAGCCTGGGCCCCCCCGTGCAAGGCCACGATAGTAGCCAGGGTCACCGGCCCGAGGCCAGCCGCTATTCATCGGCCGGCTGTGGTTGGCCGATGAGCACCGAATCGACCGCCCGCCGCACGCGATCCAGGGTTATGCGGTCCACGCGGCAGCGCTCGGGGTCGTCGTTGGCGGTCTGGCCCTGGGGAAGGTCCGGATCGGCCAGCACCAGCGCCTCGCCGGCGGGGGCGGGGATGGTCGTCCAGCGATGGTCGGTCGGCCCGAACAGGCTTACAACGGGCACGCCCAACGCCGCGGCTATGTGGCGAGGCCCGGTGTCGTTGGTCACCATCAGGCTCGATCGGGTCAGCACGCCCTTGAGCGAGGCCAGCGAGCCGCCGAAGTCGGCGAGGCACGGGGGCTGGCACTTCGAGCCCGCGCGCAACGCGGCGGCGATGTCGGCCTCCGCCGGCGAGGCGTTGACGACGCTGGCCAGGCCGTGCGTCTCGAGCAGCCAGTCGGCGAGTTGGCCATACCGCTCGGCCGGCCATCGCTTGGCGGGGTTGTTGCCGCCGGGATTGAGCACGGCGAGCTTGGCGCTCGGCTCGATGCCCGCCTTTAAGAGAAGGTTGTCAGCCTTGGCGATGTCGGCGTCTGTCGCGGCAAGTTCGAGCCGAGCTTGCTTGGGCAACGGCTCGATCGCCGCCTTCGCATCGACCGCACGATCGGCCAGCACGTCCAGCAACGCGCGCGCTGCGTGGTAGTAGTACTCGATCGCGGGCACGACCGCCCAGCCACCGCCCTCGCGCCTCGGCGCAGTGAGCCTGTGCGTGAGAAGTAAGCCACGCCCATCGCGTTCGTAACCCAGTCGCATCGGGATGCCTGCAACACGCGTCGCTAAAGCGGTTGAGAACGAATTGGTCAGCAAGAGCGCCGCCGCGTAGCGACGCGGCCTGAGTTGCGCCGCCACGCGCTTGGGCCCGAGCACGCCGGTCGTGGGCGCAACGTGGACCTCGTCAAGCGAATCCAGACCCGCCAGCACCTGATCAATCCCCGGCCGGCAGATAGCACCGATGTACCACCCCGGCAGCGTATCGCGAACCAGCCGCAACGCCGGCGTGGCCATCACGGCATCGCCCACCCACGAGGGCAGCACGATCAGCAGCCGGCGGTCCCGATCCCCCACCGCCTCAGCCATGCGTGTGTGCCGGGGCTTGGGCGATGCGGTCCATCGCCTGGGTGAGGTCGAGCGTGTCGCCAACGAGCAGGCATTGGGCCTTGGGCAATCCGGCGGCCAAGCCGGCATCCACGTCGCGCTGCGCGTCGCCGATCATCCAGGAGCGGGCGAGGTCGAGATTGAACAGCTTGGCGGCGGCGATCAACATGCCCGGCCTTGGCTTGCGCCACTCGTGCTCGCGGCAGAACTCGGCTGGGCCATTTGCCTTGGGATGGAACGGGCACGCCAGGCAGGCCTCGACACCTTGACCAAGGAGTTCGAGCGTTCGAACACACGTGGCCTCGACCTGCTCCAGCGTCGCGCCACCCCGAGCGACAACGCCCTGGTTGCTCACGATTACGACTGCAAATCCCAGTTCGCAAGCACGCTGGCAGGCGTCGGCCGCACCGGGTAACAGCCGGACCCATCCCGGATCGGCGAGGTCGCCTCGCTTCCCGGCGAACGCCTCGGCGGGCAATGTCGCGTTCTCGATCAGCGTGTCGTCACGATCAAAAAACACCGCCGGCCGTGCGGGGCCGCTTGGCAGGCTCAAGGCCGGGCAGGGACGGATTTCGGGCGGGAAGATGACCACCGACCCAGTTTAGCCGGTCGGCGTTGGGGCCTGTTTACACCGTCACGTCGATGATCGAGCCCGTGGGCAGCAACTGCTGGACCGTCGCCTGAGACGTGAAGCGGACTGGCAGAGTCTCGCGAAGGGGGACAGGGCTGACCTCGGCGAGCCTGGGCACATCGACCTGCCGGGCGGCCGGAGCATGCCCCCGCCGGCGGCAACCCTCCCCGCCCGCCGCCAGGGCGCTTCGCCGCTCGGCCGCCCGCTGGATCTGCTCGCCCCGGTTGATCCGCTGGAGGTATTCCCCGAAGCGGAGGGGCTGGCCCCAATGGCAATGGCTGGCCGGGATGTCGGCGACGCCGGACATGCCCGATACCTTGAAACCGCTGTGCCATCCCGTTTCCAGCCGCCCAGCAGGGCCTATCCGGGCCAATGGCCCCGAGCCGGGGTGTCAATGATGCCCCCTCGCAACACCCGGGCGTTGCGTGAGGGCCACATGCTGCGAACGCGAGACCTCGAATACGACCTGCCCCGCGAGCTAATCGCCACAGCCCCGGCCGAGCCGCGCGACAGCGCCCGGCTGCTGGTCGTACGGGGGACGGCCAAACCCGAGCACGCGGTTTTTAGGGATTTACCCCAATATTTCGCCACCGGCGACCGGCTCGTGGTGAACACCAGTCGCGTGCTGCCCGCGAGGCTCCAGGGGGTCCGCCGGGATACCGGCGGAAAGGTCGAGGGGCTGTTCCTCGAGTTCGGCCCCGAGCCCGGGCTGTGGGTCTGCATGGTCAAGGCACGGCGGTTCAGGCCGGGAGCCGAGATCGGGTTGCTCGACACCTCCGGCGAGCCCTCGACCCATGCCATCGAGTTGGTTGAGCGGCACGAAGACGTGCCCGGCGCGTGGCTCGTGCGACTGATCGGCGGCCCTTGGGAGAGCTTCCGCGACCACAGCATGGCCGTGCTGGCCGAGGTCGGGCGTGTGCCTTTGCCACCGTACATCAGGAGCGCCCGGCGGGCAGGCGGTGGACCTGCTGCTGCGCGACGGCGGCTGACCTGCGCTGGTGCCGACTCAGTCCTTGGCGTCGGACCACCGCTCGATCACCGAGGTGTCCGCGACGAAG
>JAUHYE010000071.1 GCA_030426395.1 Phycisphaerae bacterium | reverse complement strand
GACCGAGGCCGAGCAGGCCGTCGTGCAGGTTCAGCTTGCGCGGCAGGAACTGATCGAGGACGACATCCTGCTGCGGATCAACCGGGCGACCCGCGCGATCGCGCAGTCGGTCGAGCCGGGCGTCGTTCACCTGATGGCGGCCACGCGCTTCCGCGCCGGGGCGGCGGGCTCGGGCTGGGTGTACGACGACGAGGGCCACATCGTGACCAACGCGCACGTCGTTGGTGGGGCCGATCGTGTGAGCGTGCAGCTTTATACCGGGCGGGTGATGCAGGCCGACGTGATCGGCGTCGACGTGTTTACCGACATCGCGGTGCTAAAGGCCGACGACCCGACGGGCATGATCGCCCTGCCGCGCGCCACCGACGAGATGCCCCAGCAGGGCGACCGGGTGTTCGCGTTCGGATCGCCGTTCAACTTCAAGTTCTCGATGAGCGAAGGCATCGTCAGTGGGCTGGGTCGCGATCCCAATACCGGGGCCGCGGGCAGCGCGTTCACGAATTTCATCCAGACCGACGCGGCGGTGAACCCGGGCAACTCGGGCGGGCCGCTGATCGACGTGCGGGGACGCGTGATCGGCATGAACGTGGCGATCGCGACGGGCCGCTCGGGCGATTCGCTGGCCGACCCCAGCGAGGGGCAGAGCGCGGGCATCAGCTTTGCGATCCCGCTGCCGACGATCGAGTCGGTGGCCGACCAGTTGATCGAGACCGGGCAGGTTTCACGCGGCCGTCTGGGCATCGCCTTTGGCGGGTATGGTCGCTCGCGCGCAATCGTCCATGGCGACGATTTCGTGGGCATGGGCGTGGTGGTCGGTGAGGTGACCGGTGGCGGGCCGGCCGAGCGCGCCGGCATCGAGGCCAACGACATCATCGAGAGCATCGGTGGGCAGGCGGTGCCGAGCCCCCAGATCTTGCGAGCCGTGGTGAACACGATGCGGCCCGGCAAGGAGCTGAAGGTGCGCGTGTGGCGTCGGGGCGTGCCGATCGAGACCACCGTCGTGCTCGATGAACTCGACGCGATCAACGCCATCGGCGGGCCGACCGAGCAGATCCTTGACGATTATCTGGGCATGGACATCAGCGTCGACACCGGCGGACGCGTGTTCGTGCAGCGGACCAAGAGCGACTCGCTGGCGGCGCGGGCGGGGCTGGAGCCTGGACAGCAGATATTGTCCGTCGGTGGCTTTGACATCGAGAACTACGAGGACTTCCTCAACGCCATCGGCAGTTCCCGCGTGTCGCTCGGGCGGTCGACAACGTTCCTCGTTCGTCCCAGTGGCGACGAGGAAGTGCGCGAGGTCACGGTCCACCGGCGTCGCTAGTTCGACGCGGTGATGCGGATGGTGACGTCGGCGCCATACGGCGGGGTGCGCTCGGGGTGGGCGATCCACTCGGGCGGCCGGATGAACGAGTCGGGGCTCATGGCCATGCTCAGGGCGACGAGTTCGCTGCCGAAGGTGTGCAGGCCGACGACCAGGCCCTCGCTATCGGCGACGTAGTCGGTTCCGTTCTTGATCAACGAGCCGGCGAAGACCCATTGTGGGGCTTCGCCGAGACTTTCTTCGTTGAACGCAACACCCGAATCGGCGTGGGTGATGAGGTCGGTAATTGGTGAGCCTGGTGCGAGTTGATCGGAAGTGCGGTAGGTGATGCGCACCGGGTCGCCCTTGGCCGGCGTGGCAGTCGCGGTTTGGCCGTCCCAGGAAACCGCGCCGGGCGCACCAGGTTCGAGGCCGAGCGTGAGCAACGCGGCGTGGATGGTCGACGGGCGGACGCTGGTGACCACGAGGGATTCGTGGTCCTTGCCGCTCGTTGGCGTGACGGCGATGCACTCGAGGTAGCGGATGAGGGTGTAGCCGGTACGGTCCTTCTCGCGCACGTCGATGGGGACGAAGCCGTCGAGCTCGATCCAGCGTTCGGCTCGGTTGAGGCGGAGGCCTTCGGCGAGGGTGACGATCTGCGAGGGCTCGTCGGTTCGTTGCGGCTCGGCCGTCGTTGATTCGGTCGGGCGCACGATCGGGCCGGGCTCTGGTGGCGCGGGGTCAATCGGCTTGGGTGGGCTGCACGCGCTGAGGGCGAGCAGCGATCCAGCGGTACACCAAGTCAGCAAACTTCGCGCCGCGCTCCTCGTAGTTGGTGAACTGATCCCACGAGGCGCAGCCGGGGCTGAGGAGGACGGCGTGGTGCTCGCTCGCCTGCCCCACTGCCTCCTGGAACGCCGCTTCGAGTGTGCCATGGTGCGCCGCCTTTCCATTGGCTGCCAGCTCGCAGATGCGCGGGCCGGTCGTTCCGATGGTATGGAGCGAGCCGATGGTGCGCGCGAGATCGGCAATGGGCGCGAGATCGACGCCCTTGTCGGCCCCGCCGGCGATGAGGTGGATCTGTTCACGCGGCGTGCGGTCGGCGAGGGCGTCGACGGCGAGGGCGACCGCTTCGGGGGTGGTGCACTTGCTGTCGTTGAAGAACGAGACGCTGGCGTGGGTGGCGACGAGTTGGAGGCGGTGTGGAAGGCCGGGGAAGGTGGCGATGGCGCCGGCAAGCGTGGCTCGGTCGTGTGCGATGCCGTGGCGATGAAGCGTGACGCTGACGGCGGCCAGGGCCATGGCGGCGTTGGCGCGGTTGTGGGTGCCGGGGAGGGTGAGTGTTGGCAGATCGTCGATGGGGCGCACGCGGGTGGCGGTGGTGAGTTCGGGCCAGAGGTCGGCGATCAGCAGGTCGCCATCTTGCTGGTGGGCGGCGATGTGGCGTTTGCTCTGCTCGTAGTGCTCGAAGGTCTCGTGCCAGTCGAGGTGGTTCGGCGCGATGTTGGTGACGACGGCGGTGCCGGGGGACCAGTTGTGCTGGCCGAGCCAGTGGAGCATGAAGCTTGAGAGTTCGAGGACAACAAAGTCGGAGGGTTGGATGTCGGCCTCGAGGAGCGAGCCGCCGATGTTGCCGCCGAGGTGGACGCGTTGGCCGGCGGTCTCAAGGGCGCGCGCGATCATGGCGCTGGTCGTGCTCTTGCCGGCGGTGCCGGTGATGCCGATGACGCGCGTGCGGTCGGGCAGGCGATCGATGGCCAGGCCGATCTCGGTGGTGATGGGCACGCCGGCGTTTGTCGCGGCGTTGAGGTATGGGTTGTTCCACGGTTTCGAGACCGCCGGGCTGGCGACGACGAGGTCGGCGGTCGTGAAGTCGGCCTCGGCGTGCTCACCAAGCCGGGTCTCGATGCCATCGGGTAGCCGTGCCAACGGCTGCGCGAGCGTTTCGGCGGTCGCCACGTCGGTGACGAGGACGTCGGCACCCTGGGCGTGCAACCACCTGGCCACGCCCAGCCCGCCGCCGAAGCGGCCCAGGCCCATGACGGTGACGCGCTTGCCGTTCAGGCGATCCACTTAGCCGACCAGGGCGGCTTCTTTGGCGGCCTCGACTTGCTGGCGGCAGTCGTCCATGACCAGGTCGAGCAGGCGTTGGGCCTGGGGGCCGCTCTTGCCGTTGCCCACGGGCTTGCCGTCGATGCTCAAGGCGCTGGTGACGATGCTCGTGGTGCCCACGAGCAGCACCTCGTCGGCCCGGAGCAGTTCGTCGACGCCCACGGGCCGCTCGACGATGGTGGGGTCGAGCGCCAAGCAGCGGGCCCGGGTGGCGCCTTCGAGGATCGACGCGCTGTCGAGCGAGGGGGTAGCGAGCTTGCCATCGATCGAGATGATGATGTTGGAAGCGCACGCCTCGGTCAGCAGGCCGTCCCGGTGCATCGCGACCTCCTGGGCGCCCTGGGCCTGGGCGTCGTAGGCGGCCAGCACGTTGCCCAGGAGGCTGATGCTCTTGAGGTGGCCGCGGTCCCATCGGCGGTCCTGCACGAGGGCCAGGGTCGTGGTGGGCGGCGTGCTGTAATGGCTCATCGCCGGCTGGGGGGTGGCGAAGGCGAAGACGGTGGGCTCACCCTGGGTCTTCATCGTGCGGGCCCGGACGGGCTCGCCGGGGGGCGGCGTGCCGCGGGTGACCTGGACGTACATGAAGGCGTTGGGCAGGTCGTTGCGGCGGCAGAGCTCCAGGCCGATGCCCGGCAGCTCGCGCGGATCCCAGTGCACCCGGCCCTCGGCCAGACCGCCGGCCATGCGTTGCACGTGGCGGTCGGGGCAGATGACGGTGTGCTCGAAGACGCGGACGCCCTCGTAGACGCCGTCGCCGAAGAGGAATCCTCGGTCGAAGACGCTGACGTGGGCGTCGGCGGCGGGGAGGAACTGGCCGTTGAGGTAGACAATCACAATGGAGAGTATCGACGCCGCGGGCGGTGGAGAACCAGAGAAGGCTGTCGCTTGCGGAAAGGAAAAACCCGGGGCGATCAAAGCGTGAACGCCCGATCGACGCAGGCCCCAGGACCTCGTCGCGGAGCGACCTACCAGATGCTCACCGGGTCGACGTCGATGGCGACGCTGGCGTCGCTGACGAGGCCGTGCTTGGCGCGGATTTTGAGGAGGCCGTTTCTCAAGATGGCGGCGCTGGCGGCGTAGACCTCCAGGCCCACGCGGTACTCGTCGTGGGCGCGTTCGAGGGGGGCGGGGGCGGGGCCCTCGACCCTGGCCCTGTCCTCGAAAGCCTCGGCCAGCAGGCCCGCGATCTCAAAGGCTCGGGCCTCGGCCTTGGCGTACTGGCGGTCTCTCGCGACGATCCATGCGGCTCTTGTGAAGGGCGGCAGGTGGGCCTGGTGTCGCACCGCGAGTTCGTCCGTGGCGAAGCGTTCGTAGTCGTGGGCGGCGGCGGCCTGGATCGACGGGAGGTCGGGGCTGAGGGTCTGGACGATGACGCGACCGGGCTTGTCGCCCCGGCCCGCGCGGCCGGCGACCTGGCTGACGAGCTGGTACGTCCGCTCCTGGCAGCGCCAGTCGGCGATGCCGAGCGCGGTGTCGGCGTCGACCACGCCGACTAATCTTATGTTAGGAAAATCGAGACCCTTGGCGATCATCTGCGTGCCCAGGAGCACGCGGATCGAGCCATCGGCGATGCGGGTCAGTACGCCCTGATAGTCGGCGGCACGGCTCATGGTGTCGCCGTCCATGCGGGCCATCTCGGAATCGTCCAGGCCCATCCGCTCGGCGAGCTCGTCCTCGAGGCGCTGCGTGCCACGGCCGAGCAGGATCGTCTTCTTGCCGCAGGCGGGGCAGCTCTTGGGCATCATCTGCTCGGCCAGGCAGTGATGGCAGCGGACCAGGCCCCTCTTGCTCAGCACGCCCTTGCGGTGGAAGACCATGGCGGCCGAGCACGAGTCGCAGGCGAGCGTCCAGCCGCACATGGCGTCGGGGCAGGCGACGACGCGGGCGAAGCCGCGGCGGTTGAGGAGCATGACGGCCTGGCCGCCGTCGTTGAGCGTGTCGCGCAGGGCGCTTTCCAGGGTTGGGCCGAGCAGTTCCATGCGTTCGCCGCGCTCTCGGCTCTTCTTTCGTTCCTCGGCGAGGTCGACGACCTCGACGACGGGCAAGCCCGCCGAGCCCGGGGCGCGTGTGGGCATGCGCCAGAGGGTGGAGCGGCCGAGCTGGGCGTTGCGCCAGCTTTCTAAACTTGGGGTTGCCGAACCTAACAAGACCGGGCAGCCCTCGAGCTGGGCCCGCTTGATGGCGGCGTCGCGGCCGTGGTATCTCGGGGCCTGGTCCTGCTTGTAGTCGCTGGCGTGTTCTTCATCGACGACGATGAGGCCGACATTCGTGAGGGGCGCAAAGAGGGCGGATCGTGGGCCGACGACCACGCGGGCGAGGCCGCGCGAGACGGCGTCCCAAGCGCGGTGGCGTTGGCCGGCGCTCAGCCCAGAGTGCAGGACCGCGACGCCGCGCTCGCCGAGGGTCGGCGCGAACCTTGCGATGAACCGCGACGAGAGCTGGGGCGTCAGTGCGATCTCGGGGACGAGGACGATTCCGCTCTTGCCGTTGGCCAGCACGCGTTCGAGCAGTTGGAGGTAGACCTCGGTCTTGCCCGAGCCGGTGACGCCGAAGAGCAGGTGGGTGGAGAAGCCTTCGAGGGTCACCCCGTCGATAACGGCGCGTTGCTCGGCGGTTGGCGTGGGTGTCGGGCCGGGCTCGATGGCCAGCGGCGTGGCGTCCTGCGTGCGCGCGACGACGTCGGTGAGGGTGACCTCTTCGAGCAGGCCCATCGCGAGCAGGCGGCGGATGGGGCTGGCGTTCTTGAGTTCCAGGCGATGCACGAGCTCGCGTTCTTCGAGGGGCCAGGCGTCGGCATCGATCTCGCGGATGCCTTGGAGCGCCTTCTTCGTCGCGGGGGGGAGTTTCGCGTCGGCGTCGTTGCCCGTGGGTTTCAGCGCCGTCCGCTTCTTCCGCCCCACCGCTTTTTTGACCGCGGCCGGCAGCATGGCGGCCAGCGTCATGCCCAGGGGGCAGGCGTAGTACTCGGCGATCCAGCGGCCGAGCTCGAGCACGCCCTCGGGCAATCGTGCGTCGCTCACCGCCAGCAGGCGGCGGACCTTGTGGGGGTCGAAGCCTTCGAGAAGTTCGGCGCCGCCCACGGCGACGATGACGCCGCGGGTTGGTGCCCCGCCTTTCGCACCTCGACCCAGAGGGGCCATGCACGCGCGGCCGACGAGGGCGTTCGCGGCTTCGGCGCTCTCGGCGGGCGGGGCGTAGGTCAGGGTCTTGCCGTCGATGGACCGCTCGAGGGCGACGGCCAGGAAGGGGCCGGCGGGGGTTGGGCGGTCGTCCTTGAAGAGGCCGGGTGCGGTCACGGGGCAGGGTATGGGCCGAGCGTTCGCCCTAGGCCCTGATGCCCGGCGGCGGCCCGCTGACCTTCGTCAGTTCGTCGACGTGGCACCACCGATGCCACCCTTCATGGGGGTAATACGTCCATCTGTCCCTCTGAATGTCCGCATTGGCCTGCTCCCATGCGGCGTCGGCGCGTGCCCGACCACGCTGGGTGGCGTCGCCGACCGACAAGCTGTAGATCTTGCAACTCAGGATCGGATCATCGCTCTCGGCCTTCCATGCGTCCGCATGCACGGCGTGCCCCCGCCAGGTGAGTGTGGGATAGAAAACCACTCCCTCCTGGTCGAGGGGAAGCGTGCCCCACACCCAACGGGACTCCGGACGAGGTCTTGTGAACCCGGCGGGGTGGGGCATGGCTGCGCCGCACCGGGCCCCGATGACGCCCTTGTCCCGGTCGACACCGGTGCACAAGTACCAGTTGCCGCCCGCTCGCATCAGGACCATCGCGGCGGCGTCCGAGGGCAACGGCGGGAGGTGGGGGTGGAACACATCGCGAAAGCTATGCCCGCGCTGGCCGCGCCCGCGGGCATCGGGACGAACGATCTCGAAACTCCGGTAGCGCTCGCGGCTGTGCGGCACGGGGCGGCGCCGGCCAGCCCCGAGATGGTCACGAGCACGCCCACGCGGTGGCCGGTTGCTGCACGCATCGGGTCCCTTTCTGGGGCGTGGCCGCCCGGCCGCCCCCACTTCCTTGCCCACCGACTTCGGCATTTGTCGCCGGTCTGGTGCAACGTGATCGAACGCGTGCCGCCGGTCGCTGCCCGCCACGGCCTACCCCGCCTTGCGATCCCCGGCCCCACCCGCCTTCGCGTCCGCGCGCTCGCCGTCCTGGTATACGAAGCGGACCAGCGCGTCGGCGCCCTTGGTGACGCGGCCGCCCTTCATCGCCGACACGCGGTAGAGGGCCCTCGTTGCCCCGTGGGGCACGGTGCGGTCGACGAAGCGCCGCTCGCTGGTGGCTGCCAGTCGTTCGGTGGGACCCAGGTCGCCGGTGGCGCCCCGGACGATGCGGTCTATAAGGTACATGGTGCCAGGGATGGTGCGGCCCTTCCACGTGAGCTCCAGCGAGCCGTCGGTGCGTAGCGTGTAGCCCACGTTCCGGGGGTTCACCGGACGCCGCTCGCGGGGGTCGCGCGGGGCGGGCAGCTTAGCCAGTGCGAACAGCGACGCGTCGCCGGACATCTCGGCGTTCAGCCGCACCTGCTTGATCAGGTCGCCGCCCAGGGCGGCCATGGCCTTGTCGGCCCGCCGCCGGGCGGCGGTGGCGCTCTTGGCCTGGGCCAGGGCCACCTCGGCCGCGTCGTAGGCCGCGCGGGCGGCCTGCGTGAGGGCCTCCAGCTCGTCGACCTTGTCCTGGGGGAGGTTGAGCTGGGCGGCGTGCTCGGCCCAGATGGGGGCACGGGCCTCGAAGAAGCTGACGCGGTCGTTGAGGCCCTGGGGCACGATGGACATGGCAGATCTCCGCTGCGCGGGGGAAGAAAGAACGCGGCCCGGCACAGGCGTGTCCGCGGCCTTTCGTGCTATCGGCCCGCCGTGAGCGCGGGTTGAGCCGGGATCGCCAGGAGCGAACCAAAGGCCCGGATAACGGCGCGCTTTTGGGTCAAAGTGGCGCACAGACGCGCCGGAAGTGCGCCCGTGCGGCGGGGAGGGGCGCTCATCCGGCCCCGATTTGTGCATGCCCGGGGCACCGGGGCGCCCGCTGGCGACCGGGGTGGCCACGGGCCCGGCGTTGGGGCTCCCCACCGGCCCGATCGGGGCCACCGGGCGCGTCCATCGGGGGCCGGCGAACCCCCAGAACAGGGGGCACGATGCAAAATATGTGTGATTTTCTCCGCTGGGCGCGTGAGTCATCCCTGGAAACTGCGCTCATGGGAGCAACGCGATGCCGGCCCACCGCGAGAGGACCATCATGCACGTACGCCCGCCACCGGATCTCCACCCGCGCCGCGCACGAGGGCTGGGCCCGCCCGCGGCGATGCTGGCGCTGGCCGCCGTGCTGACCGCGGGCGGCTGCCGCACGTTCACCCCGCCCGCGCAGACGAAGACGATCCACAGCGGACCGAAGGGCCAGGTGAAGATGGTCAGCTTCGAGGCCACGCGCCGCGCGACGTACGTGATGGTCGACGAGCACGGCGTGGTGCGGATGGCCGCCGAGCCCCCGCCCGACGCGGCCCTGGACGCCAGCGTGGACGCGACGGCGACGCTCAAGGCGATGCTCGAGAAGGTGGAACTCGAGGGCACGCTCGAGGCCGAGGTGGTCGAGAAGATCGTCAAGCTCACCGAGCGCACCCAGGCGGTGGTGCTGATGCGCGACGCGATGTTCCGCCTGGCCGAGATGCACGTGAACGGCGTGATCAGCGACGGCGACTACCTGACGCTGTACAACAAGGCGCTGGCGGGCGCCATCGCGCTGGCCGCGCCCGACGCGGAGACGGCCCAGGCGATGCTGCGGGCCCTGCTCCTCGAGGCCCTGGTCGAGAAGCTGCCCGAGGATGAGCGGGCGAGGTTCATGCTCAACCCCGAGTCGAGCGTGCGTGACATCACCAATTTGCTCTACCCCGATCGCCCGCGGACGCCGGGCGACCAGCAGGAAGGCAGGGGCTGATGCTTGAACTGCTCCAGAGGCTGCTCGATGAGGAACTCGAGGCGACGTACCTGTTCCCCTCGGTGGGCGGGGCGGTCAATGGCCGCGTCGAGGACCTGAACGCCGAACGCGTGGTCATCGCCGTCGAGTTCGGCCAGGCCGCCGACGCCGCCCTGGCGAACCGCACGGTGCGGTTCGTGACCCATCCCAGTTCGGTGGTGCTGGTGACCTGAAGCGTGGAACCACCGGGAGACACGCAACCGATGAACGAGCTGTTCAAGCCCGCGACGCTGCTGACGCTGACCGGATGCATCGCCGCCGAGGTCGTGGTGATGAACACGCTGCGCCACGCCACCGGGTGGGGCCCGCGCTGGTTCGCGCTGCTGCTGGCCCTGGCCATCGCGGCCACGGCGGCGGTGCTGGCCGCGAAGGCCGTCAAGCCCAGCGCGGGCACGAAGCACCACTGGATCGTCACGATCCTGGTGGTGCTGCTGAACGGCTGCCTCATCTACACCAGCGCCTTCGGCGTGCAGAATTCGGTGATCGGCGACGAGGACGAAGACGAGCAGAAGTCGGGCATGGTTCCCGTGGCTGGAGTGCGGCCAACGTGGCGCACCCCCTGGTAGCGCGTCGGCGCCTCCTACTCGCACCCATCCTCGAACGCCGTCTGGAAACAAAGAAAATCGAAGATGTCGATCACGCCGTCGTCGGTGCAGTCGGCCGCGGGGTCGCCGGCCATGAAGGCGTTCTGGAAGCAGAGGAAGTCCAGCAGGTCGAGCGCACCCGAGCGGTCGCAGTCGGCGATGCACACCGATTCGCAGGCGTCGGGGATGGCGTTGGCGTTGCGGTCGAGGGGGCCTGGCATGAAGTCGAAGCCCTTGGGGTGGTGGAGCTGCGAGTCGGCGCTCTTGACGTAGGCGAAGATGAGCTTGCCGCTCGCGCCGTCGTACTGGAAGATGTGGGGGCGTGTGAGGTGCAGGCCGGCGGTGTGCAGCGTGAGTTTGCCTGGAGACGGCGGCGGGGCTGCGCGGCCGTGCAGGGCGGCGCTGCTGACGTAGACGTTGCCATCGGGGCCGAGTCGCAGGCCCCAGGGGTTGCGCAGCTTTCCACGGAAGTCGCCCTCGTTGAAGACGCCGACGTATTCGCCGGTGACGGCGTCGAAGTCGAGGACGTTGTGATCCTGACCGCTGGCAACCAGGCACCGCCAGGCGCGGCCGGTCTCAGCCGGCGCGGGGATGAACAGCACGCCGCGGCCGTGGTGCAGCTCGCCCGCGCCGTGCTCGATGAACTGGCGGGCGTGGGCGCCGGTCTGCCCGTCGTACTCGATGACGCCCGCGTGGTCGGTGCTGACGAAGAGGTTGCCGTTCGGGCCGATCGTCATGCCGTAGGGGGCCATCAGGCCGCCGCTCTCGGGCTCGACGAAGACCCCCAGCGACTCGCCCGAGTCGATGTCGTAGCGCAGCACGCTGTTGGCGTCGCGGTCGGCGACGAGCAGCGAGCCGTCCGGCGCGATCGCCAACGCGCTGGGATAGACGAGCCCTCCCGAGCCAGTCGGTACGAGCTCTCGCACGAGCACACCCTCGCGGTCGTACTCTACGACTCGCCCCCCACCACCCGTGCTATAGCCGGGGTCGCTGACCAGCACACGGCGGTCGGCGGTGATGAGCAGGTCGATTGGATCGACGAGCGCCCCCTCCTCGCTCTGGGCCCGCAGGACGCTGCTGCGGAAGTGGTACTCCTTGATCCTCGCGTCGCCCGACGACACGGCCCAGATGTTGTGGGCGTGGTCGAGGGCGATGATGTCCATGACGCCGTCGCCGTCGCAGTCCTGCGTCGCGTCGAGCACGCCGTCGCGGTCGATGTCCAGGCTCATGTCCTCGAAGATGTCGGTCCAGTCGGCGACGCCGTTGGCGTCGCGGTCGGCCTGGCACTCGTCGGGGATGCCGTCGCCGTTGGCGTCGGCGCTGGCCATGGCGGTGATGTCGA
Source organism: Phycisphaerae bacterium (assembly GCA_030426395.1). Lineage (GTDB taxonomy): Bacteria > Planctomycetota > Phycisphaerae > Phycisphaerales > UBA1924 > JAHCJI01. The sequence goes on along the minus strand of JAUHYE010000071.1, from coordinate 5,932 downwards.
GGTCGTCGGGGATGCCGTTGGCGTTGCAGTCGGGCTCGCACTCGTCGGGGATGCCGTTCATGTTCAGGTCGGCGCTGCGGCCGATGTCGATGTCGTAGCTGTCGAGGAAGCCGTTGGCGTTGCAGTCCTCGCATTCGTCGGGGACGCCGTTCGTGTTCGCGTCCATGCTGGTGCCGAGCATGATGTCGGTGGCGTCGTCGAGGTAGTTCTGGTTGCAGTCGGCCACCATGCCCCGCAACCCACACCCGAAGATCTCCTGGCGCATGCGGGTGTGGTAGTGCAGGTCGACCAGACCCTCGCCGCCGCTGAAGGTCTGGGCGCAGTAGCTCTGGATGGTGCCGCGACGGGGGCGCGAGAAGGCGTCGTCGCAGTCGTCGACGCCGCGATCGTGCGTGTGCGGGGCGCCCAGGTTGTGGCCGAGCTCGTGGGCGGCGATGTTGATGTCCTGGTTGAAGACGTTCGGGGCGGTGGGATCGGTGAAGCGCCCGATCGCGTAGGCGACCCAGGACTCGCGGCCGCAGATGTACGCGACGCCGCCCGCGCTGGCGTCCTTGCGGCCGCTCATGAGCTGGGCGACGTTGCCGTACTCGCGGGGGATGGCGAACGGGAACGTGGCGCCCGGCCCGAGATAGGGGTCGTCGTCGGGCGTGGTGAACAGCCGCAGGAACTCAAGGTCCAGGCGGATCTTCACGTCACGCATCGTCAGGTCGCTGACGATCGCGTATGTCTGGGCGAGGTACGTGAGCGCGGCGCGCTCGTCGTTGAAGAGCTCGTAGAAGGCGTAGTCGCTGTCGACCGCGAGCCGCGCGCGGCGCAGGCCGCCGATGGGCGTACCCACGGGAGTTGTCAGCACCGGATCGTCCGGCCCGTCGGGCTCGGCTCGGGGCGTGGGCGCGGGGCCGACGGGCACAATGCCCGCGTGCGTGCCGCACATCGTTGGGATCGCCGTGGGGCTGACGGTGGCGGTGGCTTCGTACACCACGACCTGGCCGCGCTCGAGCGTGACACCGCCGTTGCGGGGGTCGCCGCCCTGGGACGAGATCACGAACGTGGGCCGGCTGGCGCCCATCTCGATGCGGCCGATGGTCGAGCCCTTCGCGACGCTCAGGAACACATGCGAGCCGGGCTGGCCCTCGACCGTGCCGCGCCAGAAGGTGACGGTCGATGGATCGAAGTCGGCCGGGCGTTCGCCGGCCTCGTCGACCACAACGATGCGAGCGCCCGGGGCGAAGAGGCGGAAGGGCTCGAGGGCGAGATCGACCGTCGAGCCGTCGGGCAGGGGGAAGCCGGCGAAGCGCATAGGCTCAAGCTTGGTGAGTGATGCGGCGTCGATGCTGGTCATGGCCAGTCCTGGCGCTCGCGTCGACCGGTGTGCGAAATCCAGCGTTGCCACTTCGTCCGCGGCCATGGTGGTACCGACGATGGAGAGTGCGGCGATGGTGGAGCACAGCGCGGTTCGGAGGGTCATGGTCATGGTTCTCGCTGGAATGATGGGTGGCATTTACGGGCATCCGTCCATGAACGCGGTCTGGAAGCACAGGAAATCGAAGATATCGAACGCGCCGTCGCCCGTGCAGTCGGCGATGGGCTCGCGGGCGTCAAAAGCAGTCTGGAAGCAGAGGAAATCAAAGATGCTCAACTCGCCGTCGCCGTCGCAATCGGCCGGGCAGAGCGATTCGCATTCGTCGGGCACGCCGTTGGCGTTGCGGTCGGCGCTGCGGCCATCGGCGATGTCGCAGGCGTCGGGGATGCGGTTGAGGTTGCAATCGTGGGCGTCGCCTGGGACGAAGTCGAAGCCGGTGGGCGTGGTGGTGGCGGCGTCGACGCCGGCGACGAGCGCGAGGAAGATCGAGCCCGATTGCGCGTCGAAGCCGAGGATGGCCGGCGGGAACAAGAGCGGCGACGAGCCGGCCGAGGCGCGGTGGATGCTGGCGTAGACCACGCCGTCGGGGCCCATGCGCAGGGCCCATGGGTCGTTCAGCCGGCCGCGCCAGGTGCCGACGCTGAACTGGCCGACGAACGCGCCGGTGTCGGCGTCGAACTCCATGATGGCGTCGGTTTCCATGTCGGCGAGGATGAACCGCCACTGGTCGGGATCGGGGCCGGCGTCGAGACCGGGAATGAACAGGATGCCGCGGCTCTGGGCGATGCCGCCGTCGCCCGGCTGGACGAACCGGCGAACGTGCGCGCCGGTGGCGCCGTCGTATTCGATCACGCCGTTGGCGTCGGTGCCTATGTAGAGGTTGCCGCTCGGGCCGAACACAAGCGAGTAGGGCGCGAGCAACCCGCCCGCGCCGGGCTCGACGAAGTCGCCCAGCGGTGCGCCGGACGCGAGGTCGTAGCGGCGCACGGCGTTGGCGTCTCGATCGGCGACGAGCAGCTCGCCAGCGGGGCCGATCGCTAGTGCCGTCGGGTATTGGAGGCCTCCCGCGCCGGCCGAGACGAGGTCTCGCACGTGCGCGCCTTCGAGGTCGAACTCGACGATCCGCGCGTCGGCCGCGCTGGCGACCAGCACGCGGCGGTCGGGCGTCACCAGCACGTCCATGGGCTCGCTCAGCAGGCCATCGGCCGAGGTCGAGCGGAGCACGCCGGTCTGGAAGTGGTGGTCGTTGACGGTGTTGCGCTGCAGGTCGGCGGTGAAGGTGTCGTGGGCGTGGTCCATCGCGATGATGTCGGGCACGCCGTCGCCGTCGCAGTCCTGGCAGGCGTCGAGCACCGCGTCGCGGTCGAGGTCGAGGGACATATCGCCCACGATGTCGACCCAATCGAACGCGCCGTTGCCGTCGCAGTCGGCCTGGCACTCGTCGGGGATGGCGTCGCCGTTGGCGTCCTGGCTCGTGCCGTCGGCGATGTCGGTGTCGTCGGGCACGCCGTTGCCGTTGCAATCCGGCTCGCACTCGTCTGGGATGCCGTTGGCATTCAGGTCGAGGCTCGTACCGGCGGCGATGTCGGCGTCGTCGAGCACGCCATTGGCGTTGCAGTCCTCGCACTCATCGGGGATGCCGTTGGCGTTGGTATCCATGCTGCGGCCGCTGGCGATGTCGAGGGCGTCGGCGATGAAGTTCTGGTTGCCGTCGAACGGGCGGCCTCGGATGTCCGAGCACTGGCGGATCTCCGTGCGCAGGCCGGCGTGGAAGTGCATGTCGCGCAGCGCGGCGCCGCCGCTGAAGGTGGTGCTGCAATAGCTCATGATCGTGCCGCGACGCGGCTGGGTCGAGACGCTGTCGCACCGGTCGATGCGGTAGTCGTGGGTATGTCGCGCTCCCAGGCTGTGGCCGAGCTCGTGCAGGGCGACGCCCAGATCGTGGTCGAACACGGTGGGCGGCCCCGGCTCGGAGAGCCGGCCGATGCCGTAGCCCACCCACGAGGCCGTGGCGCAGATGCCCGCGGCCTGCCCGCCGTACGGTGCATCTTTGCGGCCCGACATGAGCTGGGACACGTCGTGCGCCACACCCGGCGGGATCTGCGGGAAGCCCACGCCAGCCTCATAAGGATGGTCGGGCGTGGTCCACACGCGAAGGAACACGAGGTCGATGCGGGTGCCGGTGTCGCGGACGAAGACGTCGCTCGCCGCGGCGTAGAGCTGGGCCAGGAACGTCAGGGCCGCACGCTCGTTCTCGAACAACCGGTACATCGCGTAGTCGGCGTCCACGGCGAGCTTGGCCATGTACAGGCCGCGGACCATCGGGCCATACGTCGGGCCGAATCCCGACCCCGGCCCATCACCAGTGGGCGGCACGCCGGGATTCGCGGGGCCGATGGGCCCGATGCCGACGCCGCACGGCCGCGGCGCGAGATCGGTGGCCGGGCCGCCTTGCTGTCGGGAGACCACGACCTCCGCGGGGTCGCCGCCGCTCGAACGGATCGCGTACGTTGGCCGCCCGGCGCCCAACTCGACTCTGCCGACCGTCGAGCCCTCGGCGATCGACAGGAACACGTGCGAGCCCGCGTAGCCCGAGACCGTGCCCCGCCAGCACTCGACGGACGAGGGATCGAAGCCGGCCGGCCGCTCGCCGGCGTCGTCCATCACGACGATCCGAGCGTCCGGTGGGAAGATGTTGAAGGGCTCGAGGACCAGGTCGACCGGGGGGCCACCCGGCAGGGGGAAGCGCTCGAGGATCGCCGACTCGCCGGCCAGGGCGTCGTGGTCCAGGGTGAGCGTCACGCGCGGTGATGATGCGAGCGACGCGAACGCGGACCGCTGGGCCTGGGCTTCGGCGTGCCCGACCAGCGCCAGAACACCCACGCACGCCGCGATGGCGGCCACCAGCCGATGCACCATGTGGAGCCTCCCCAGCGGGGCCGGCGTGGCCCCACGCCAACGAATATACCGCAAGGCGGGCCAAAAGCGGCAGCTATTTTGGGCCCGCAGCGCTCCAACCCGCCCGGGGGAAAGGATTCAGTCGTCGCCGTCGCCCACCCGCTGGGCGGTCTTGTCCAGCCGGTTGGCCAGCAGTACCACGAGGCACAGCACGGCGATGGTCAGCGCGATCGACACCAGCCCCAGCCCGGCGGCCGCCCCCGCGGCGGCGATGGCCCACAGGCCCGCGGCGGTGGTCAGGCCCCGCACCTCGCCGCGCGACTGGATGATGGCCCCGGCCCCCAAAAAGCCGATGCCGCCGACGATGGCCGAGATGATGCGCGTGGCGTGGCCGGCCGAGTCGGGGGCGGCGGCGAGCATGGACTCGAACAGCTCGGTGGAGATCAGCGCGAAGCCCGCGGCCCCCATCGAGACCATCGCGTAGGTCCGCAGCCCGGCGAAGTGCCCCTTGCTCTCGCGCTCGAAGCCGGCGACGCCGCCGAAGAGCATCGCCAGCACGAGGCGGAGCGGCCCCTGGTACCAGGCGTCGGGGGCCTCCATGGCCGGGCCGAAGAGGGTTTCGAGCAACTGCGTGGGCATGCGGGAGTTATAGGAAGATGCTCGCCCCGGCCGGCGGCCCTACGCGGCCCGGGCGGACGCGGCCCGGGCGGACGCGCCCCGGGCCCGGACCGGCTCGCGGCCGAAGCGGACGGTGAAGAACGCGTCCGGGCCGCGGCCGCTGACGGTGGTGGCCGCGACGCGGTAGGTGGCCATGGCCGTGCCGGCGGGGATGGTGCGGTCGGCGTAGCGCTTGGACCGGGCGTTGGCGATGAACACGAACTGGCCAGAGACCCCCGGCTCGTCCGGATGGTCCGCGCGCGAGTCCTGCCGCCAGATCTCGTAGATGACCCCGCGAACCCCCTTGGGGTGCTCGGCCTCGATGCGCAGCTCGAGCGACCCGGACTCGAGCAGCCGGGTGCGCAGGGCGGCAACCCGGCCCGGGCGCGGGGCCCTGCGGCGGCGGCTGCGTGGCAGGCACAGCCTCGCCAGGCCGTACAGCCGCGTGCGCTCCTTCTGGTCTTCGCCCTGGGCGGTGGTCTTGATGGCCGATATAAGAACCGCCGCCGCGTCCATGGCCTCGCCCGCCTTGGTGCGCCAGGCCTTCGTCGCGTACAGCGCCTCGGAGCGCTTCGTATATGCGTGCTGGTGGGCGGCCTGAGCGGCCTGGGCCAGGGCCACCATCTGCGCGGCGGCCTGGGGATCCAGGCCCAGCTCGGCGGCGTGCTGCTCCCAATCGCCCGCGCGGGCGGCGATCCACGCCACGGCGTCCCTGGGATTCTTCGGCAGGTTGGCGCCCATGCGTCGCCCTCCATCGGCGGCCGCTGGCCGCCCGTCCCGACCCGGCCGACCCCCGGCCACCATCGGTCACCCCCCAGCATCGGCCCACCCGAGCCCCCGCTTGAGCCCCACCCGGCACGAGCCTCCAAAAAACCGCCCCAACCCCTCTTGGGAGCGCCCCAGGGCCGTTTTTCTGTGCTCCAAGGGGCCTTCGGGGCGCTCTACGCCCCCGGCGTTGCGCTCCAACGCGGCGTTGGAGCGCAACTTTGGGGGGGTGGAGCCCTCCGGGCGGGG
>JAUHYE010000179.1 GCA_030426395.1 Phycisphaerae bacterium | reverse complement strand
CGGTGCACTACCGCGTGCGGGCCGAGCGGCCCAGCGGCGTGAGCGAGTATTCCTCGCCCATCGTCCTGCCCTTCGGCGCTGGCGGCAACAACCAGGCCGAAGAGAGCGGCCAGCAGGCCACCGCCGGCGCGATTTCGCCGACCAAGGCCGTCGACACCAAGGCCAGCTAGGCCGCTCCGCGGCGGGTTCTGGCCACTCCGTGGGGGGCTTTGGCCACTCCGTGGCGGGGTTTCGGCCGCGTCGCCTTCGAGCCCGATGGCACAATGCCGAACCCCGATCGCCGCGAGCGACGTTGCACGCTCGCGGTGATCGGGGTTTGGTGTTGGGTGGTGGAGGAGGGGGGAGCGGCCGAAGGCCGTGGCCTACCAGCTCTGCGCCAGGCGCGCCAGCAGGCGGGCGCTGAAGCCGGTGGGGCCCTTGATGTAGGGGCCCTCGTCGCCCTCGACCGCGTGCGTGCCGGCGATGTCCAGGTGGCACCAGGGGATGGTCTCGTCGACGAAGTAGCTGAGGAAGGCGGCGCCCTGGATGGGGTGGGCCTTGCGGTTGGGGTTGCTGTTGATGATGTCGGCGATGGGGCTCTTCATCATGTCCTTGTATTCTTTGTGCAGGGGCAGACGCCAGACGCGCTCGCCGCTGGCGTCGCTGGCGGCCTGCACCTTGTCGCGGAGCTTGTCGTCATCGCACCAGAGCCCCGCGAACGTGGAACCCAAAGCAACCACGACGCCGCCGGTGAGGGTCGCGACGTCGACGATGGCGGCGGGCTTCTCCTTGTCGCAGGCGTAGCACAGGCCGTCGGCCAGGACCAGGCGGCCCTCGGCGTCGGTGTTGGTGACCTCGACCGTGACACCATTCCGGAACGTCAGCACGTCGTCGGGGCGGTAGGCCTCGTCGCTGATGGAGTTCTCCGCCGAGCACAGCAGGGCGACGACGGGGACCTTGGGCTTGATCGTCTTGGCGATGGCGAGCATGGCGCCCATCACGCCGCAGCCGCCGTCCTTGTCGCGCTTCATGCCGACCATGCCGCCGCCGACCTTGATGGAGAGGCCGCCCGAGTCGTAGGTCATCGTCTTGCCAACAAGAACGATCGGCTTGGCCTTGGACTTGGCCGAGCCACCCGCGGGCGTGTACTCGATCCTGATGAGATGCGGCTCGTTCTCGCTGGCCTTGCCGACGTTGATGAGGCCTTCCATCTTCTCGCGCTTCAGCGCGTCGCCCTTCAGCGCCGTCACTTTCAGGCCATGCTTGGTGAGCTTTTTCGCCTCGGCGAACATCCACGCGGGCGTGGCGACGTTGGGCGGCGTCTGGCTGAGCGTGCGGGCAAAGTTCGCGCCCTCGGCGAGCCCCAGGCCGAGCTGGAGCGCCTTGGTGCGCGCGGCCTTGGCCTCGATGATCGCCAGCTTGGGCTTGGCCTGCGATGGGTTCGCCGTGCCGCGGAAGGTCTCGCAGCGCCAGCTCAAGAGGCCCAGGCTCTCGCCCACGGCGGTGAAGGCGTCGGCGTCGTCGAGCTTGGCCGCGGCGATGGCGTCGTCGAGCTCGAACACCACGCTGGTGACCTTGGCGGCCGAGAGCTGGCGGCCGGCCGCGGCGACGGCGGTGCGCAGTCCGTCGATCGTGAGGTCCTTGGCGTCGCCCAGGCCCAGCAGCAGGACGCGCTCGGCCGGCTTGTTCTTGCCCGGATAGGCGGCAGCGACGGTGCCCAGGTCGCCGGTCGCCTCGGCCCGCTTGGCGGCGGCGGCCATCGAGCCGTCGGCGTCGAGCTTCCTGGCGGCGGCGCCGAGTCCCGTGCCCTTGACGACGCCCACGACGATGGCTTGGGGCTGGCCGGACTTCTTGAGGCTGATGGCGTCGAACATGGGGTGCTCCTGTCTGGGTCGGCCCGCGTCCAGTGGCGGGGTGGGGATCTGAATCGAGGGCGACAGTGTAGGGGCCACCGCGATGGGCGCGCGAAAAAGCGGACGTGCGACCCACCAGGAGACGCACGCCCGCACCCGAGAAAGGAAGTCTGTCAGGACTTCGCCCCGCTCACCGCCGTGGCGGGGCAGCACCGAATCGCAGACAAAAACGGGGAAGGAAACTCTTGGGAACGAGTCGGTTGAATCACGGACCGGCTCACGGGCAGCCGGCGTCGAACTCGTTCTGGAAGGTCAGGAAGTCGAAGATGGTCAGCACGCCGTCGCCGTCGAAGTCGGCGATCGAAAGATCGCCGGCGTCGAAGGCGTTCTGGAAGGCCAGGAAGTCGAAGATGGTCAGCACGCCATCGCCGTCGATGTCGGCGCGGCAGCCGCCGCCGTCGGCCTCGACCAGCAGCACGTCGTCGATGTACGACGGGTTGGCGTTAGGCGTGTAGAGGTCGAGCACGTCGATCTGTGTGAGGCCGCCACCGGAGACGTTCTCGCTCCAGATCAGGTCCTCGGCCAGGATGACATCGTTGTAATAGATGTCGAACGAGTCGGCGTCGAGGTCGATCTCGGCGCGGAGCGGGACCCACTCGTCGTAGATCAGGTCGGTGGTGTTGGCGTCGAACTGGCTCTCGACGATGCCATCGATGGTGCCGAAACGCACCTGCATCGACCAGTTGCTCATGGCCGGGTCGGCGTCGTTGAACTGGTTGAGCAGGAGCACGTAGAAGTCGCCCACGGCCGACGAGGACATGTACGTCTGGCACGAGAACGTCCACTGGCCGCTCGTCGCGATGGGCGTGCCGCTGCCGTCACGCATGCGATAGATCATGTCGACCTCGAACTCGTTGGCCTTGAAGCACTGGGTTCCGGACGCCGCCTGGTCGTTTGACACGGTGGCGTCGGCGCCGCCGGGCCACACGTCCCAGCCGCCCTGGCCGGTCAGGATGCTGTCCAGGGCGTAGCTCTCGAAATCGTCGTCGATGAGCGTGGTCTGGGCGAGAACCGGAGCGGCGACGCCGCAAGCCAGAGCGATAGTCAAAGCAGTCCGCATTGCGAACCTCCCCTTCATCGAATGTCCGCGTGGAACAATCCACATCCGCAGCGATCACACCCGCCAGCAAGTGGCCGCGCGCGGGCAGCACGAGGCCGGACGGTGGGTGAGCGGGCAATACCCGATCACACCCAAAACATCAGGGTACTGCGGTGTTCGGCAACCGTACCGACATCTGGATTCCTCCCCACGGCGGGACAAAGCGTCCCTTAACCATTCACAGTTTCCACATTCCTGCTTGATAATCAATACATGAAGTCCCCAACTATCGAAAATATGTCTCCCGACGTGGATTC
>JAUHYE010000070.1 GCA_030426395.1 Phycisphaerae bacterium | reverse complement strand
AGGCAAAATCAGTCAGGCCGTCCCGGCGATAGATGTAGATCGAGCCAACGTTGTTTCCGAGTGACCGATCGGCATGGGCTCCAAGAATAAGCCACTCATCGGTTAGAGCGATTGCGTCGCCGAAAGGGGATCCGCCCGGCTCGTCTGGGGGCGTCAGCGTATCACGGAGCACCCAGCCGGACGCCGTCTCTTCGTACACGAACACGTCCTGGGTGTACTGCATGACAAGTGCCACATCGCCGTCGAGATGAACGTTTCTCCCGAAGGTGGCCATGAAGTGTGGCTCCGGGGAGCCCAGGCGGGCCGTCTCCACCCACTGATCCTCCACGAATTCGTAGATGTAGGCTCCCCCGGTGTCGCCCCCGGCGATGTCGGCATGAGTGGCTCCCACGATCATCCTGTCACCATCGAGATGCACGGACCAGCCAAATGCATCACCCATGGCAATGTCAAACGGGTGGAGCAGTTGCGTCTGAATCCACCGCCCAGAGGAGGCGTCGAGGCGGTGGGCGTAGACAGCCCCCGTGCTGCAGATGCCCGCGCAGGGTGTGTCGCCCTGATAGTCCCCCACGATCAGGTGGCGATCGTTGATCTGGACCGCGTTGCCGAACTTGCCCGTGGTCTCTTGTGGCGGCGGGGTGATCCGCTGGATTTCACATTGCGCGAGGGCCTGTGCGGCCAGCAGGAGGGAAAGCGGGAGAGCGGCAAAAAAAACCTTCGTGGGGCTCATGGCCAAAGTATGGCGGAAATTAGCCCACAATGCAAGGCAAATGACAGCCCCGAAACAAAAAAGATCTTCCTAACCCCCATTCGGGGGATTGCGGCCCGCCCGGCCCTCGTGGTACCTTGGCTCCGGTTTCGCAACCCGAACCATTGCAGGAGATCGAGGATGAAAGCTCGTACGACGCCTACGACATGGCCCTCTTCAACAGCTACTACGCCGCCGGCGCCCGCCGCGTGGACATGAACACCGACGGCACCGACGCGGCGATCTACGACGCCGCCTACGACGCGGCGACCTCGCCGTAAGCGAACCCTCGAGCCTGCTCCACCCCCCGGGCCCGCCAACGCGGGCCCGTCGTCGTCGTGGGCCGGTCCATTGAACACGCGCGGCGGTCCATCTCGGGCCCGTTCCATCGCGTCGTGGGCCTTCGACGGTCCATCGAAGCCGTGTGATGGTCCATCGAGGGCGTTCGATGCTCCATCGAATGCGTGCGATGGTCCATCGAAGGCGTGTGATGGCCCATCGAATGCGTGCGATGGCCCATCGAATGCGTGCGATGCCCCATCGAATGCGTGTGATGGTCCATCGAACGGGCTCGAAAAATTCGATGACTCCGAAGGCGCGCCCTAAATAACCGTCCTGGCGGGCCGTGAGAGGGGGCAAACGGCCCGTCAGGTCCGGAAAGGTGGCGCCGGGTGCAAAAACGTTCTGGGACGTTGGTCGCGGGTGGTCCGTCCGCCCGCGGCCCGGGGCCTCATGCCACGACCGGCTCCACCGCCTCGTCGAGCAGGCCGGCCCCCGCCGCCTCGGCGTAAAGCCTCGCCAGCGCGGCGCGGCCGGTGTCGCCCATGCTCGCCGTCAGGTCGCTGACGTACATGCCCAGGTAGCGGTCGAGCAGGGCGGCGTCGTTCCACTCGGGGCGCGTTGCGCTGTGGAGTTGCAGGTACTCCCGAGTCTCGCCGGGGTTCGCTCGCGCGTGGGCGACCGAGGCGCTCAGCAGGCGGCCGATCTCGGCGACCGTGCCCGCGCCGTGCTCGGCGTCGAGGCCGGTGCGCACGACGTTGAGGCCCAGCGGCAGGGGGTGCGAGGTCGTGCGATGCCACCACTCGCCCAAGTCGAGGACTTGTTTGAGGTCCATGTCCTGAAAAGTAAGTTGCGCCTCGTGGATGAGCACGCCCGCGCCCACGCGGCCCTCGGCGACGGCCGGGGCGATCTCCTGGAAGGGCATCTCGACCAGCGTGATGGCGTCGCGCGACTGGCCGAGCACGAGCCTGAGCACCATCGCGGCGGTGGTGTTGGCGCCGGGGATGGCGATATCCGGCTTCTGGCTGCGCACGCAGCCGTCGCAGTGCAGGGGGGCGTCCTGCGTGGCGACGAGTTTCGGTCCGTAGCCCTCGCCGAACGAAGCCCCGCAGTCGGTGATGGTGTAGAGGTCGCGCAATCCGGGCCACGCGGCGGCCGAGATGGCGGTGATGTCCAGGGGCTCGGTGCGCGCGGTCTTGTTGAGGTGCTCGACGTCCTCGGGCCTGGGCGTGAAGGCGAAGCGGCCGGTGTCGATGGCGGGGTGGCGGAGTTGTTCGGTGTGCCCCGAGGAAGCGGGCGAGACGAACCCGGTGAGCGGCCACCACATGGCCATGTCGTCGGCGTCGGGCGAGTGGGCGAGCGTGAGGCGGATCGTTCCGGTCTGGGGCATTCCAGAGGGTATGCGGTGGCGGGCGTGCGGCCGCCAGGGCGTACCATGCGACCATGCGGCACTGGTACGGCCCCGGGCCCAAGCGGAAGCACTCGAGCGGCAAGCCTGCGGCGAAGCGTGCCGCTGCCTCGTCCGCATTTTTGGAGCGAGCCGGGCGGGCGTGGCGGGGCGCCGGCAAGCGCGTGCCGAGCGTGCCGATCGGCATCGCGTCGGGCCGGGGGCGGTCGGTGTATTCGATCGCGATCTCCGTCGGCGTGCACGCGGCGTTGATCCTGGTGCTGGCCCTCGTGCTGCGCGGCGTCGCGCAGCACGGCGGGGGCTCGATCGTGAGCCTGGACCTGGGTGCTGGTGTCGCCGATACGGCCAGCTTCGAGGCGCCCGAGGTCCGGGTCGATCCGATCGAGACGCCAGAGCAACCCGCAGCGGACCCGGTCACCGTCGAGAGCGCGACGCGGGGATTGGGCGCGGCCCTCGAGCGTGTGCGGTCGGCGTCGGTCGGGGCGCCCGAGGCCGTCGCGATCCCGCGTGGGGCCGATCGGGACCCGGCGCCACTGCTCGACCGCGGACCGGCGCCCGGTGGATTGTCGGGGCTGGACGCCTCGGGCCTGACGCCCGCGCTCGACGGGGCGAGCTTCGCCGGCGTGAGCGCGCAGCGGGCCAATAGCGTGGTGTACGCCGTCGATGCGAGCGGGGCGATGATCACCAGCCTGCCGTTCGTGCTCGAGGAACTGCGGCGATCGGTGTCGGCCCTGGCCGCCGACCAGAAGTTCGCCGTCGTGCTCTTCGGACGGCGTTCGGGCGATGATGACGCGGCGTCGGGCGTGCGGCCGTTCCCCGATAGCGGCATGCTCGCGGCGACGCCGGCGAACAAGGCCGAGTTCTTCGGCTGGCTCGACGGGGCGCAAGCCCGCGGGGCGAGCAACCCCCTCGATGGCTTGCTGCGGGCGCTCGATCGCGAGCCCGAGGTCGTGTTCCTGCTGTCGCGGAGCATCCGGCGCACCGATGGTCGCGAGGCCGCCGGCGACTGGGGGCCGGGGCGTGAGGCCATCCTGGCCGAACTCGAGAAGGCCAACCCGGTGCGCAAGAGCATCTTCGGCCCGCCCGGCCGCGCGGTGCAGGTCAAGTGCGTGCAGTTCCTCGAGGAAGACCCCAGCGGCGTGATGCGGGCCATCGCCGAGGTCCACGGCGGGGGCGAGGGCTCGTACCGGTTGCTCCCCGAATCGGAGTTGCGCAGGCGATGAGGCGTTTGGCGAGTGTTGTTGTGGTGGTGGTTGCCGTCTCCGCGAGCGCGTTGGGGCAGGATCGCGCTTCGATGGTGGACCGCGTGCGGCGCGCCTCGGCCCAGGCGGACGCCGCTGGAGCATCGGCGAGCGATCGTATTCGGGCGATCGATCGCGCGATCGAGGTTCGCGAGGTGCTGATCCGTTCGCTGCCCGGCGATTCGCACCAGCCGATCTGGCTGCTCGATCAGGCCGCCGACATGCTGACACGCCAGACGCTGGCGATGGCCGATGCGCGGCTTGTCGTGGGATTGCTCGACCGATCGGAGCGGGACGACGTGCTCGCCGCGGCCGAAGCGGCGTACGCGAGCGCCGAGCGGGCCGGCGCGCTGATCGAGGCCCGTTTCGAGCAGCACCGCGGTATTCTGGAGGCCGGTGGCGAATTGGCCGAGGGCGACCGCACCCTGAATCGAAGGCTGGCGGACACCGAGCGTGCCGTGCGTCGGCCGCTGCTGATGGGCCGCGCGATGGCGCTTCGCGTATCGGGTGGGGGCGAAGGCGCCGATGCGCGGCAGGTGATCAACCTGCTCGACGGCCTGAAGGTCGGGTCGGATGCCGCACGGGTGATCCGAGAGAACGCGATGGCGATTGCCATGGTCGAGATCGGTGGAGCGCACAATCTGGACCGAGCGCGCGCACTTCTCGATGGCATGATAGCCGATGGGCCGGCGGATGCCGGTTCGATTGCGCTCGCCGAGGCGGCGTTGCTGCGCGGGCGGCTGGCCGAGGGTGTCGACGCTCGGGCGCAGGCGTTGGCCGAAGCTTCGGATCGGGCGCCGTTCGTCGACGAGCAGGGCCTGCGCGATCCCGCCTTGCTGGTGCTCGCGCTCGAGGCGCGGGCGCGTGTGCTGGCCGAGGGCGGGCAGCTCGAGTCGGCGGCGCGGACGATCATCGGCATCGAGGAACGGCGGGATCTGGCCGGCACGCCCCGGCAGTGGTCCGCGCTCGCGGACGATCGGCTCGCGTCGCTGGCGCAGGGGGTCGATGACTGGTCGGATGTGGCCGCCGACGTTGTCCTGCGTGCGGCGCGGGCGCTGGTCGCGCAGGATCGGCCCGGCTTCGATGCGAGGGCGGAGTCGATGCTCGCCGAGTTGCTCGAGCGATTTGAATCCCAGCAAACACAGGCTGCCGAAGCGAAAACGGTATGGCTCGAGCCGACCGAGCGTGCCCCGGCGATGGAGTTGCTCGCACGACTTTATCTGGCCGAGTCCGACTCGCAAGAGGACCAGGCTCGTGCGGTGGTGCTTGTCGGGGAACTTATCGATGCGCCCGGTGCCGACCTGTCCGTGCTCCTGCCGCACGCGGCGAGTCTTGCGCTTGGCCCAGTCGGCGACGAACTCGAACGGGAGCAGCGGCTTGCGCTCCTCGAAGCGGCGCTCGCACGCACGCCGGAAGACGCGAACGCGGACCGCTGGCGGCTGGGGCTGGCGGCGATACTTGTCGAGGCCGGGGCCCAGGCCGAGTGGCCGCGAATACTCGACCTGGCCGGGGTGGCAATGCGGAGCTCCGATGCTGCCACCCGAGATGATGCGGTTGCGTTGGCCGGCGCCGCCCACGGCTTGCTCGTGGCGCAGGCAAGGGACAATGACCGCTCGTCTTTGCCGACGCTCAGGCGTGCGCTCGACTTTGTTCGCGAACATCCGTCCGCAACGAACCTTGACGCTCGCGCTCTTGGTCTACGGATCGCCCGTGCACTCATCGCAACAGGTCGTCGGGACGACGCGGCCGAAGCGGTCGCGGCGCTTCGGGGCTTGGCAGGTAAGGACGCATTGGTGCTGCGGGCGCGTGCCCTCGACCAGGTTGGTTCGTCCGAAGAGGCCTTCGCTGCCTATCGCGAAGCTCGGGAGCTTGTGACGCCCGAGGACGATGGAGCAACATTCTGGCGGGTGTGTACGCGATTGCTGGAGTTGGCCGACGCGGAACGGAAACGCCGCAGCGAGGAAGCCGCCGCTCCTCTCAAAGCCAGCATCCGCACGCAATTGCTTCAGCTCAAGGCAATCGACGCCGGGCTTGGCGGGCCGCCCTGGTCCAATCGGCTCAGAGCCATCGAAGCGGGCCTGGACGCCTAGATCTGGCTGTCAAGCCATGCGAGGTACTTGTCGGCGTCGGCGTAGCCCTCGAGCATGGCGACGGGCCGGCCGTTGCGCAGCACGACAGTGCTGGGGAACGCGCGCACGCCCAGTTGCTGGAGCGTGGGCATGGCGATTTTGGTGTCGGTGCCGTCGATCATCACCGCCTGTGAATCTCTTGCGAGCAGGTCTCGCACGCGTTCGTCGCTAAGCGTGGTGCGCTTGAGTTCCTGGCACGGGCCGCACCAGTCGGCCGTGACGACCGCGACGATGGGCTTGTCGCCCTGGAACGACATCGACGCGAGGTCGGTCGTGGTGGGCATGAACTCGGGGTTGGGAGCGGTCCCGTTGCCGGCAATCATGCGTGTGATCAGCAACCCCGCAACAAGGATGATGGCGATCGTGATGACGGGGTTTCCCGGCGATTTTCGCGGCTTGGGAGATTCTTCAGGCTGCTCGTTGGGCGTGCTGTCCATGCGTGGCTCCAATGGCTATGTCGGTTCGTGAAGCGTCAACCAACAGCCGCACGCGAGTATTCAGCGACTTGGAGTCGGAAACGCAATGCGTGTTACTGGACGAGCAGCGGCTCGGTCAGATCGTTGAGGCTCACGATGCCCACGGGTTTGTCGTTCTGCACGACGATTGCCAGGTCGGCTTCGGCCGCCAGGATGCGGCGGATCGCGACGACGGTGGGTGTGTCGGGAGAAACCAGCACCGCCGGGCGCAGGTGCTCGGGCTTGGTGGGTTCGCCGGCCAGAAGCGAGATCGCCGACGCGATGCCGAGCACGCGGCCGTGGCCGTCGGTTACGGGCACGGTGGTCGCGGGGGTTGGCCCCAGCGTGCGGCGGATGCGCGTGTGCGACCAGTCGGCGTGGACTTTCTGGGCCATCGACCACGAGAGCATCTCATCGCCGACTTTGCCGCGACCGAGTGCGAGGGCGCGATCGAGCAGGGTCGAGTGGTCGTCGGACATTCCGGCGGGCCCGCCGGCTTCCTTCAGGATGTTGGCCATGCGCTGGCGCGCGTCGGACGAGCCGCCCAGCCCGCCGCCGCCGATCAGGCGTGTCATCAGACCGCTGGCAAGCATCACCAGCGGCACAACGCCGATCATGACGTAGAACGTGCGTAGCCCGCGCAGGACAGGGGCGAAGAGATACGTCAGCCGATCGGCGCCAGTACGGAAGAGTTCCTTCGGTAAAGACTCGCCGAAGATCAGGATGATGGGCGTGACGACAATCGACTGCACCACGAGCGTCAGAATCGGCCCGAGCCCAGCGGCCCCGAGCAACGCCGACACGCCAAGCACGCCGATGTAGTTGCACACGTTGTTGTGCACGAGCAGCGTGGACAGAAGGCGATCGGTACGGCCGATCTCGGTGCGGAGCGTGATGGCGGCGTGCTCGCCATGCAGGGCGCGGGTCTCCAGGCCCAGCCGGCCCAGCGCGTACACGCCCATCTCCAGACCACTGGCTAGCGCCGAGCCTGCGAGCCCGACGAGGGCGAGCAGCATCCAGAGTGTGGCCTCGGCCCAACTCACGGCTTGCTCCCCGCATCGGGCATGGGACGCGCTACGGGGCGCACCAGGACGCGATCGATCACGCGGCCCGTGATGAGCTCGACCTCGACGTGGATCGGGCCGAAGTCGACCGAGTCGCCGACTTCTGCAAGGCGGCCGAGCGAAGCCATGACGGCGCCGGCGATGGTGACGGCCTCGGGCGGCAGGCCGAAGTCCTGCGTGCGGTGCTCGGTGAACAGGCGTGCGAGTTCGGTCACGGGCATGCGGCCGGGCACGCTCCAGCAGCCCAGGCCGACCATGATGACGCCGTCGATGCCGGTCTGGCCGTGCTCGATGGGCATGCCGACCAAGCCGCGCAGCAGGTCGGCGAACCCGATCATGCCGGTGCTCTCGCCGTGCTCGTCGACGCAGACGGCCGTGCGCGCCCGGCGTTCGCGGAGCTGGTTGAGCACGCGGTCGAGGCGGGCGTTCTCGGGGACATACAGGGGGGTGTCCATCACCGGCTTGCCGCGCGCGAGCGTGGCTTTGATGTCGAGGATCCGGACGATGGTTACACCCTGATCATCGAACACCGGCAAGCGGTGCTCCCCGGCGCTATGGGCGGCCGCGACGAGTTGCTCGGTGGTCATGTCAGGCGAGACGGCGGGCAAATCCTGCCGCGGCGTCATGGCCACGCGAGCGCGAACGGCGCTCAGGCCGACCACGCCCTCAAGCAGCTCCTGCTCGTGATCGTCGATGGCGCCGCCGTGCGCGCCGGCGCGGAGAAGGGTGCGGACATCCGCGTGGTCGGTGGAGGTATCGAGTGTTGCCGGCCTGACGAGCCGCGCGAGCGGCGCAACGATGAGCGAGTCAATCGCCATGAGCAGGCCGCCGAGTGCGACGCTGACAGACAGCAGCAGTGGGGCGGCGATTCGAGCCCATCGAGTGCGAAACGTATCGGCCGCCAACTTGGCGAGGATCTCGCCAAAGAGGATGATCGCCACCAGCGGCAGCACTGCGGCTAGAACGCCCAGCAGCGGTGATCGCGTGGTCTGCAAGAGCAACGCCGCTGCGGCGAAGTAGAGCACGTTGACAACCATGTTCAGCAGCAACACACAAATGAGCAGTCGGCGGGGCTTGGCGAGCAGGTCGTCGATGATGCCGGCGGCCTTGGGTGATTGGCGCCGCAGAGCGACGCGCTCGCCGTGGGTCAGGCCGAAGAGTGCGGTCTCGCTGCCCGATGCGGCGGCGGATGCGACGAGCAGGCCTGCCATCAAGACGACCAATCCGATCGCCAGCCCGCTGGCGGCGTCGGGCGCGGCCTGGGCGGCTTGCGTGATGGGTTCGGTGGGGGTGGGCGTCATGGGCGTGCTGCCAGGGAATCAGGCGTCTGGCGCCCGGGCGGGCACGCCCACCTGCTCGAGCATGCGCTCGAAGTACCGCCACTGCTGGAGCACGCCTGCGGCGGCCGACGCCTTGCCGGCTTCGAGCGGTCCGTCGTCCGAGCCCAGCAGTTTCGCAAGTTCATTCGCCAGGTCTTGTCGGCGATCGGCGGCCCATCGACGCCACCTCTCGACAGACTCGTCGTCCCCCGACTCGACCGCCTCTTCGGCTTCCTGCCTGACCTCGAGGATCTCGGCCAGGAAGTCGGGCGACAGTGGGGGGGCTTTGGCATCGGGAGCGCGGGCTGCCAGCACGGCGCGGGCCCGTTGCTCGTCGTCGAGCAGGGTCTTCCGGGCGTCGTTCAGGCGTGATGGGTCCGCCGAACCGTTCGAACCGGCCAGATCGGGGTGGGCGGCAGCGATTCTCGCAAGATAAGCTTGTTCGATATTTGCAAGGGAAATATCGAACCGCACGGGCAGGCCAAGGGTGTCGAATGGGCTCTCGGCCATGGTGCGGACACGATAGGCCCGCCACGGAATCAGTTGACCGGGCCGCCTCGATCGGCGAGGATCAGGCTCGCGGACGGGATGCCGGTGCGAGGGCTCGGCCCGTAGGACGGAGGCCAGCGGTGCCATCACAACACGTCGGGATCGTCGCGGTCAGTCCCGAAGGCGCTGCCCTGGCCTACCGCCAGTTCCACCGCCACGCCACGCAGATGACCATGCCCGAAGATCGGCCGTGCGTCACGATGCATGGCGAGCCCTTCGACCAATACCTCAAGGCCATCGCCGAGCAGGAATGGGAGACGGTCGCGATGCTGTTGCGTCGCTCGGCCGAGTGCTTGGCGGCGGCGGGGGCGGTTTTCTGCATTACGCCCGACCACGTCGTCCAGCACGCTGTCCAGATGGCCGAGACCGGCTGCCCGATACCCTGGCTCACCATGGCCCAGATTCTCGCCGACCAGGTCGGCCAGGATGGTCGGCAAAGCGTGGGCATCCTGGGCACACGGATGGTGACCAACGGGTCGGCCTACCAGACCCACCTGGGCCTCAAGGGGGTAAAGGTGATGACCCCGTCTCCCGAGGAAGTCGACGAGGTCGATTCGATCATCTTCCAGGAATTGGTGCTGGGGGAGACCCGTGACGCCTCCCGGCAGCGGCTTGGTGAGATCATCTCTCGGTTGGGTGATCGAGGGGCCGAGGCGATCGTGATGGGCTCGAGCGAGGTGCCATTGCTTCTATCCAGGTCTGATTGCCCATTGCCTTTGTATGACCCCGGCGAGATCCAGGTGGTTCGGGCGGTGACGATGGCTGTGACGCCGAAACCCGAAGCTCGGGACAGCCCAACCATATCCTGAACAGTTTGCTATCGACGTGAACTTGGACAAGCGCTTTCCTGACAGCGCGGGGTGGAACCCGTTTGAGCGTTCCCACGAATATTTCGACGCCGAGATGCTCGGAGTGGGGAAATAGGCTGGACAAGTGGGGGTGCCCACTGGTATCCTGACCCCGAGTAGATCCGCGTGAAAGGCGGGAGCCGCCGACTGGCGGTATCCTTCGACGACCGTTGGAGTCTGCGGTCGAGCGAGGGCCCTGCATTCCGCCCCACGCCGAGCGTGCTGGTGAACCCCTCACCAGCGAACAAGAAGGGCCCTTCCCAACCAGCCTCGGGCGGGGCGCCCACCCAGAGAACCCCAAAGGTTCACACCCACTGCCCCGGCATGAAGCCGAACTGATATCTGGAGCACGAGCATGAGTGGCCAACGTAACGGATCGTCCTGCCGCGCCAAGGCCCCCCTCGGTCTTGGTCGTCTCCGTTCGCTGTACAACCTGGCCGGGCGCGCCCCCGGCAAGCGCTCGGCTGCCGACGAGGTCGGTTCGGGCCAGGTGATGGAACAACTCGAGGCCCGCATCCTTCTGGGTGGCGATCACCCGAGCTTCGACCTCCCGCTGACGCCGACCTCGGGCACCGAGATCATGATTGATGGCACGAGCGGCGAGGGCACCGAGAACGGAACCATCGAGGACGTCACGCCCGCGCTGCGAGACGACCTGTTCCGGTTCGTCGCCCCCGAGAGCGACTTCGTGACCGTCTGGGCCGATACGATCAATGTTGGCGGTTCAGATCTGGATTCGCGCGTCGAGGTGTATGACATCGACGGCGACCTGATCGCCCAGGGTTCTTCGCAGGGCACCCTGACCGGTGGCTTCTTCGATGACGGGTGGACGCACTTTCTTGCCGAGGCTGGCGAGACCTACTTCGTGCGCGTGCTGAGCGACGTGGACAACGCCGGTATGGCCACCACCGGCGACTACGCCATCCGGGTCGACGCCATCACCAACAAGGACCTGGTGATCGAGACCGATCCGATGGCCCTGCCCCCCGCCCGCTTCGGCGCCGGCGAAGTTACTGGCACCATCTCGTTGGCCGGTGACGACGTGGTATACCGCGTCGAGGCCGGCAGCGACGCCGCGTTCGATTCTCTGGCGACCTTCTACGCGGCGCTGCCGACCATGCCGCCGTCGGACTTCGACACGCGGATCGACATCTACAACGAGCAGGGCGTGCTGATCAAGGGTGACAGCCAGACGGGCCGCCTGCAAACGGGCTTCAGTGTCGTGGAATCGGCTGCCGACGCGGTCTTCTTTGTACGCATCCGCGGCGATCGATTCGATCCTGCCTTGACCACCGCGGTGGGTGATTACATCGCCAAGGCCGAGATGGTTGCCACCGAGATCGAGATCGATCCGGTGACGCGCCGTGGTTCGATCTTTGACGGCATCGCCAACGCGTTCGATACGCGGATCTATCGCTTCACGACCCAGGGCAATGGGCTCACCTTCGCCGGTGCCGTTGGGGCGGGCCTGGTGCCGCTGCCCGAGCCAGCACTGCGCCTGTACACCGACCAGACCGCGCTCGCGGGCTTCAGCGACCAGGCCGGCATCGCGGACCTGCAGATCCAACTCGAGGGCAACACCGAGTACTTCATCGTCATCGAGACCTTCGACAACCCGCCCGGTGGCACATACAACGTCTTCATCGAGTCAAACCACACGTTCATCCCCACCCAGGACGTGGACGATCACCAGGATCGCCCGACCGGCGACGACCCCGACGGCGAGGAACTCGAGTTCTCCGACACAGAGGGCTTCACGAACCCGGACCAGTATGACTTCATTCGTCGCCAGTTCGACGTTGCCACGCCGCTGCAATTCAGCGATCCCTTCCTTTATACCCGCACGTTCGTCGACCCGATGGGCATGTTCGACGACGTTGTGAACCCAGTGGCCGACCGCAGCTATGTGCAGCAGGCCCTGGGCACCGGTCGCATCCACAGCTCGGGCGACACCGACCTGTTCCAGTTCACCCTGCCGGTGGACATGCTGGGCGGCTACGAAGGCGACGACGACGACGCGGGCGATGCGCTCTTTGCCGGTGGCGAGGGCGACTTCACCATCAAGGGCACCGACAACGACACGGGCGACCCGATTACCCGCAGCTTCCTGGGCATCTGGGACGCGCAGGACTGGTTCCCCGTGCGTGCGGGCGTGGACATGACTATCTACGCCATGCAGACGTGGGATTACAACCCAGATGCCGAGTTCGGCGGCACCGCGTTGATCCTCGGCGGCGAATTCCAGTTCGCCGACTTCCAGAGTGCTCCGTTCATCGCTGCGTACGCGTTCGACCCCACGCCCGGCGTTGAGGAGTATGTGCTGACGCCGCTGGCCGGCGGCCTCGACGGCGCCGTGTTCGATTTCGGCGTCTTCGGTTTCGATTCCGAAGAGGAGACCACGTCGCTGATCGTTGGTGGTGAGTTCACCGGCGGCATCATGCAGTACGAGGTCGAGCCGGGCGATTTCATCGCCAATGGCGCCTTCTCGCCGCTGCCCGTCACGCCGACACCTGGCAACGTGTATGCCATCGAGGTTTGGGACCCGGCCGATCCCGAGATGGGCGATGCGAACGAAGAAGGCCTCTACTACGGCGGCGACATCGGCGTTGTCGAATCGATCATCATCGACGACGAGGACGGCCCGATCGCCGGTCCGACCGTGCCCGTCATCGGCACCGTGCTCGACCTGAAGACGTTCATGGTTCCAGTCATGGACGGCGAACCCGTGCAGAATTTGGCCATCGGTGGCTCTTTCACGTCGGTGGACGGGACGGCCGCGAACAACGTGGCCTTCTTGGAACTCGCCGCGGGGGCGATGAACCCCGGTGAATTCGACGTGGACACCATGGCCGGCGGCGTGAACAACACGGTTCGCGCCCTTGAGGCCTGGGACCGCGATGGCTCTGGCACCGACCTGACCGACGAGCTCATCGTCGGCGGTGACTTCACGGCGACCACGGGCGGACAACCGCTAAACTTCATCGGCGCGTGGCAACCGGGCTGGGTCTCGCTGGGCTCCGACCTGCCCCTGGGCGGGCCAGTCGACTTCAACGCGCCGGTGCACAGCCTGCTGGTCTTCGTGGATTCAGAATTCGGTGTGGGCTCGGCCCCGTTCGCCGAGAACCCGGTGCTGTACGCGGGCGGCGAGTTCACCATTGCCGACGGCGGTGCTGCGGACCATATCGCCCAGCTCGTGTTCGATCCATTCCTGCTCGTGTGGAGCTGGCAGCCGATGGACCTGGGCTCGACCGACACTGTCTTCGCGCTCGAGAACTTCAACGACGAAGTTCCCGAGGTGTGGGACCGCGACGACCGTACCGCGGCGCGCCTGCGCCTGACGGTCAGCCCCGACTTCCTGCCCGGTGCCCAGACGTTCATCCGCGTGTACGACTCGGCGTTCCGTATCGTGTACACCAACGACACCGTCGCGCCGCCCTTCCCCGATCCCGCGGGCTCGCTCGACCCCGCGTTGCTGGCACCGGGCGCCGATGGCAGCCCGCTGGTGATCGATATCGGCGATGGTCAGGAGTCGCAGTTCTGGGCCGGCGAGACATACTACCTCGAGATCAGCTCCGTCGGTGGCAACGGCCGCTACAGCTTCTCGATGGTCACCGATGCGCTGCCGCCCGACACGGACATGGACGGCACGTTCGACGACGTCATCGGCCAGTACGGCGAACCCGGCGGCACCGAGTTGATCCGCGCCGAATTCGACGCGGCTCAGGAGATCACCCTCGGCACCACCGGCGCGGGCGATGGTCGCAACTTCCTGGCGCTGCCCAATGCGGCGTTCCAGGTCCGCGCGTTCGATGTGACGCCCAGCGGTTGGGCCGTGACCCAGTTCCAGGAACTGGGCATGATCGAGTTCATCGAAGACTTCGACATCTTCTTCTTCCGCGCTCCGGACAACGGCACCACGGAGATCCGTCTGGCGACCCAGCAGATCACCGATGAGTTCGTCGAGTATCGCGACGACCTGCGCACGCTGGCGAGCCCGGACGAGCAGGACACCTTCACCAAGACCTACGACAGCCCGCTGGACGGCAAGATCCGCGTGTACAACAACGACCTCCAGTTACTGGCCAGCAACAACGACAACCCTGGCTTTGGTGGCACCCGTGGCGAGGCGCTCATTGGCGACCTCGACTTGACGGGCACGGCTGCCGACTTCTTCTACGGTGACAGCGGCAACGGCGAGATCAACGGCCGCGTATTCAGCGACCTGGACCCACGCGTGGTGCTGCCCACCGAGCGCGGCGAGGTCTACTTCATCGTGGTCGAGAGCGGCCAGCTCGACGCGTACACGAGCAACCCGGATCTGGTCGACTGGCGCAAGGCGCTGGGCTCGTACGAGCTGCTGATCAACAGCTCACCGAATCTTGAGTTCGCCGACGACCACCAGGACATCAGCGTGCTGGCGTTCGACTTCTACACCAACGATTCGCCGCTGCCCATCAACGAGCAGGGCCAGGGCGAGATCCGCGGCGAGATCCGCACCCGCAGCGGCGGTGTGGAGGATAACGACGCCTTCGTCGCCTTCGCCGTGGGCACGGGCAATATCAACGTCACCGTGACCGCCGACAACCCAGGTGAGTTCCGCCCGCGCGTCACCATCTACGACACCAACGGCAACATCCGCGTGACCCCGACCTCTGCCACCGCCACGATGCCGGCCGAGGTCGAATTCTTCGCGAACAAGGGCGATCGTTACATCATCCGTGTCGATGCCAATGTCGGCGAGCAGGGCGCGTACACCATCGAGGTCGACGGCGCCGCCTCGGTCGATGACTACGCCGACCGCCACCGCCCGATCGACGCGCACGAGATCGAGATCCTGGACTTCCTTGGCCAGGGCGAGGTCTCGGGCGCCATCGAAGCGCCGGGTGACACCGACATCTTCCGCTTCACGACGCCGGGCTTCGACGAGGTCCGCATCGACGTGGAGTCGACCAGCTTCGGTTTCGACCCGATCGTCCGTGTGTACGAGGTGAGCGAGGATCCTGCCGGCAACGCGACCTTCCTGCAGATCGCCTTCAACGACAACCGCTCGGGCGGCACGGTCGATGCCCGCGTGTTCTTCCCCGTCAGTGGTGCCGACCGCACCTCGACGCTTACGATGAAGACCTACAACGATTACTATGTCGTTGTCGAGGGCGCCGACCAGCAGGGCAGCAGCGGCACCTACGACCTGACCATCACCTCGACGCCAACCGACGACCACGCCGACGAAGGCCAGTTCCCCTTCGCCTCGCAGTTGGTGGTGGCCCCGCTGACCGGCCAGGGCGAGCGCCCGGGCATCATCGAGGTCGACGGCGACACCGACCTGTTCGTGTTCACCGCGCCCGCCGGCGGCCAGGCTCTGCTCTCGGCAGTCAGCAACGAGATGAGCACGCTGCGGCCGACCATCCGCGTGTTCGACGCGTCCTTCAACCCCGTGACCAACCTTGGCACGGGCACCGACGCGACCGTCACCGGACCCGATGCGGTATTCTCGGCTGCGAGCTATCGCTTCGACGTGACCCGATCGGCCCTGTATTACGTGCTGGTCGGTAGCGATGCGACCGGCTCGGTCACGACCGGGACGGGCGCGTACACGCTCAACGCGACCACGCCCACGGCCGACGAGCACGCCAACGAGGGTGAGTTCGAACTGGCCAGCGAGATCGTCCTGTCGACCGAGACCGGTGCAGGCGAGTTGGCCGGCGACATCGCCACGATCGATGACACCGACCTCTTCTTCTTCGACAGCATCATCGACGCGTCGGGCTCCGCCCAGACGCACACCGTGCGTGTGGACGCCTCGGGCTCGACGGTGACCCCGGTGCTCAGCGTCTTCGATGCCGGCACGTCGCTGCTCGCGACCGTCGTGGACGGTGGCGCGGGCGACCTGGCCCCCGAGGCTGGCATCATCGAGTACGACATCTCCGTGTCGGGCATGCCCGGCCAGCGGTACTTCCTGCAGGTCGAGATGGACGACGCGAGCATGTTCCCGACCGGGGCTTACACGATCGGTGTCGAGGGCCCGATTCCCGACATCATCCCGACCCCGGGCGATGATCACGCCAACCGCGGCCAGTTCAGCCAGGCTACCGTCATCGGCCTGGACGAGCGTACGGGCAACGCCGAGATCACCGGCCGCATCGACCCGTCGGCCGACAGCGACCTGTTCCGTTTCAACCCGCTGGCCGGTGGCCGGACATTTGTCCAGGTCGTCACGCCCAGCGGTGCGCTGCTGGACGTTGATCTCACGGTGTTCGAGCAGGCCGGCGGCGGATCCACCCCGGTGCAGATCGACCGCGACACGACCGGCTTCCAGGGTGTCAACGCCTCGGTGGAGTTCGACGTTGCCGGTGTGGGCACGCCGTACTACCTGCTGGTCAGCGGCCTGAACTCGGCCACGGGCGAGTACACCCTGCGCGTCAACACGCAGCCCGAGACGTTCTTCCTCTACTACCCCGAGGGCTTCGTCAACGAGAACATCAGCGAGTATGTCTCGATCAGCAATCCCAGCCCGAACGAGACGGTCAGCTACACCGTCCGGCTGTACTACGAGAACCCCGACCTTGCCGACCTCACCCTGGTCGAGAACGAGACGCTCGCCCCGGGCAGCCGCGGTGGCGTGACCATCGCCGAGCGTGGCGGGTTCGTGTTCCCCAACGTCCAGACCGACGAGCCGTACTCGATCGTGATCGAGTCGAGCGGCCAGCTCGGCGCGACGCTGTCGCACTACGACTTCGAGGGCGCCATCGGCGAGGCCTTCACGCCGATCACCAGCGACGAGTGGACATTCGGCCGCCTGGAGCGCAGCCCGGGCCAGGTCGAGTCGTTCCTGGTGTTCTTCAACCCGAACCCGCACGACGTGATCGTGACGCTCACGACACAGGTTGGCGGCTCGGACGTGCAGATCCAGCAGACCGTCGCGGCCTCCAGCCGTGGTGGTTGGGAGCTGAGTTCTCTCGGCCAGTTGCCCCTGGGTGTCTTCGGCGCCACGCTGACCAGCGAGCCGGCCGACACCACCGGCCAGCCGAGCATCGGCATCGTCGCGGCCCTCAGCCAGTACGATCTGGTGGCCGGCGAGGCGTTCGGTGTGCTCGGCGACCCGACCGGCGGCTCGACCTTCAACGTGGTCCCGAGCTTCACCTCGGGCTCGGAGGTCACCGGCGAGATCGTGCTCTACAACCCGGGTGACACGGCCGCCAGTGTCACGATCACCAGCGATTATGTGACGGCCCCGCTGCCGAGCGTGACCGTGCAGCGCACCATCAACGCCGGCCAGACCCTCGTGCTCCGCGCTACCGATCTGAGCCTGGCAGCCGACGTCACCGCCGGTGTGACCATCGAGTCCACGC
>JAUHYE010000069.1 GCA_030426395.1 Phycisphaerae bacterium | reverse complement strand
CGAGCCGAGGGCGAACGGTCGGACAGGTGCGAACCTGAATTCGCCGGCCGTTGAACCACCCCGAAGGTCAGGCACACTCGGCGAAAACACGCCAGGAGGGACTCGAACCCCCAACCTGCGGATTTGGAATCCGCTGCTCTACCAATTGAGCCACTGGCGTCCGCGATTTCGCCCCGGCGATACCACAGCACCGCCGGGCCTACATGATTGGCGCACTCTTAGCCCCAAGAAAGCCCGACCCCGCCCCAACCACGCCCAAATCCACCGGTACACTCCCATGATGATCGAGCCGACCACCGCCCAGCCCGAGTCGCTCCCCCTCGAAGCCGGGGATGTCCCCAATCCCTACGCCGACCGCCCGATGGTCGCCCAGCTCAAGGGCGTCCAGAAGGTGTACTACAAGCCCGACGGCTCGGTCATGGTCAAGGCCCTCCGGGGCGTGGACATCGAGATCCACCAGGGCGAGTACGTGGCCATCATGGGCGCCTCGGGCTCGGGCAAGAGCACGCTGATGAACATCCTGGGCTGCCTCGACCAGCCCACCGAGGGCCAGTATCTCCTCGCTGGCAAGGACATCAACGAGATGGACGACGAGGGGCTCAGCCAGTTCCGCGGCCGGACCATCGGGTTCGTGTTCCAGGCCTTCAACCTCATCCCCCAGCTCACCGTCGAGGACAACGTGGCCGTGCCCCTCTTCTACCAGGGTGTCGAGGCGGGCGAACGCCGCAAGCGGGCCATCGAGAAGCTGGGCCTGGTCGGCCTGGGCGACCGCCTGGGCCACCGCCCAAGAGAACTCTCCGGCGGCCAGCAGCAACGCGTCGCCATCGCGCGTTCCCTGGTCGCCGAGCCGAGGGTCCTGATGGCCGACGAGCCCACGGGCAACCTCGATTCCAAGACCGGCGAAGAAATCCTGACCCTCTTCGAGAAGCTGCACGCCGGCGGCATGAGCATCCTGATGGTGACCCACGACGACTCGGTGGCCGATCGCTGCGAGCGCGTGATCCGTTTGCGCGACGGGGTCGTCGAGTGGGATCGGCGGCTCAGGACGCGGGCGGTGGGGGCCGGCAGCTAAGCCAGCACCTATCACGAATACACTCCCCCCGCCATGCTCAAGGCCGCCCGAGTCGCGCTCGCCGTCGCCGCCATCGGGCTGTGCCTGTGCACGCTCATGCCGGTCGTCCGCTCGACCGAGTGGTGGGTGCGGGCCTTCGACTTCCCCCGCGTCCAGATCGCCGTGCTCATGGTGCTGGTGCTGCTCGGCCAGGCGACCCTCGGCTGGATCGCCCTCCGCAAGAGTCGCAAGAACGGCGCAACGGCCACACGCCACAGCATCGCCAAGCGCGTGACCATCCCGGCCCTGCTCGTGGTCGCCCTCGCGTGGCAGTGCTACCGCATCTTTCCTTACACGCCCCTGGCCCCCGTGCAGATGGAGCGGTCACGCGATCCGTCGAGCCAGGAATCCATCCGCCTGCTCATCTACAACGTGCGCTACGACAACCGGCAGAGCCTCGCCCTCCTGCGCCTCATCAACGAGACCCGCCCGGACGTCGTCCTGCTCGCCGAGCCCACGCACCGGTGGCAGCGTGAGCTTGAGTCTCTCAAGGACACCTTCTCCCACACCATCGAGCAACCCCAAGACAACCACTACGGCCTGCTGCTGTACTCCAAGCTCGAGCTGGTCGACCCCGAGGTCCGCTTCCTGGTCGAGGACGAGGTCCCCTCGCTGCGCACCGGCGTGCGCTTACCCAGCGGCCGCACCATCAGGCTCATCGGCCTGCACCCCAAGCCCCCGGGGCTCAAACGCCCGGTCGATCCCGAGCGCGAGGACAGCGACCAGCGTGATGCCGAGCTGCTGACGATCGCGAAAGAAATCAAGGAAGCACGCGACGCGGGCGACGACACGCCCACCATCGTCGCGGGCGACTTCAACGACGTCGCCTGGTCGCACACCACCCGCCTCTTCCAGCGCGTCGGCGGCCTGCTCGACCCGCGCATCGGCCGGGGCCTCCACAACACCTACGCGGCCCGCAGCTTCGTCTACCGCTTCCCCCTCGACCACGTCTTCGCCAGCGAGCACTTCCGCCTGGTGGACATGGACGTCCTGCCCGACATCGGCTCGGACCATCAACCGGTCCTCGTCGAGTTCTCCCTCGAGCCCACCGCCCCCGCCACGCAGGACGAGCCCGACCCCGAAGGCGACGACCTGGAAGAGGCCGAGGAGACGATCCGCGAGGGCAAGGAGAAGGTGCGGGAAGAGCCCGGTTCCTAATCTTCGAGCATGCGCGGCGCGACCGTTCGCACAGCCTGCCTCACGCTCGCGGCCCTGACCGTGCCCGCCGCCGCCGGCTTCGTCGTGTACGGATACGGCCGCGCGTGGACCTTCATGCCCCCGCTCGGCAACATGCTCCTGGGGATGGGGCTGACCGGTGTTTTGTTGGCATTGTTCGTCGCCGCTCCGTTCGTGGCCGCGTGGGACCTGATCTCGGACGCCGTGCTCGGCGTGCGGAGGCGACGCGCCGGGCGGGGCCTCTGCTGGCGGTGCACCTACGACCAGACCAACGCGCCCACCGACACGTGCGCCGAGTGCGGGGCGGACGCGTCGATCGTCCCGACCACGCGATGCCCACGCCCCGCGACGGTCTTCATCCTTCTCGCGCTGGGCGCCGCCGCCTCGGCCATGGGCGCCCTGGTCGCCGAACTCCATATCACCAATGAGGACGCCAACTTCATCGAGCGCGTCCGCTCGAACGGCGGCCAGCAGTGGATGGGCCGCGACCGCGCCTGGCCCTACCGGGGCTTCAGCACGGTCTTTAACCCGCCGCACGGATTCCACGTCAACGACTGACCGGGCCAATACTCCCCGATGCTCGCCTGGCTCACCCAGTTCCGTCGCTGCCGCCGCGCGGGCGTCCGTGTCTCGCACGAGCAACTCATCGGCATGTGGCTCCGCCGCATCCGCATCGCCGAGGTGCTCGAGGCCGTGGCCATCGCGGCCGAGGCGGGGGTCGAGTTCCCCGTCGACCACGCCGAGATCGCCTACCTCGCGGGCGGCCGACCCATCGAGCAGGCCCGGGCCGCCGTCATCGTCGCCGGCCGGGGCCAGCCGGTCGAACTCATGGCCATCTCCGCCTGCGACTTGTGCAACTACGACGTGGTCCGCCTGGCCCAGGACGGCTGGGACCTGTCCAAGGTGGTCGGCGCCGCCGACGGCCCCGGCGAGGGGTACCGCCGCCGGCCGGCCTGACCCCTTCCCGCGGGCTCTGGGCCTTCTCGGACCGCCGCCCGAACGGCTCGGAAGCGGTCCCGAGCCACCCAGGAGCGGTCCTCGGTCGCTTAGGAGCGGTCCCCGGTCGCTCGGGAGCGGTCCCGAGCCACTCAGGAGCGGTCCTCGGTCATTCGGGAGCGGTCATGAGCGGCTGACGACCGCCCATGAGCGACTGACGACCGCCCGGGAGCGACTGACGACCGGTCGGGAGCGGCTGACGACCGCCCGGAAATGACCGACGACCGCCCGGGAGCGGCTGATGACCGCCCGGGAGTGACTGACGACCGGTCGGGAGTGGCTGACGACCGGTTGGGAGCGGCTGACGACCGGTCGTCAGCGGCTCCCGACCGCCCCGATGTCGCTCCGCCGCCGGTGCGATAACCCCTTGCGGGGCCTGGGCCCCCCTCGCCCGCGATCGGACGCCATCCCTAGAATCCTTCCAACATGTCGGACGCCACCCACAACCAGGGCCCGCACGCGCACGGCGATCATCGGGCCCTCTTCGCCGCCCACGGCCTGCGCTGCACCCGCCAGCGGCAGGTGGTCTACGCCGCCCTGGCCGGCAGCCGCGAGCACCCGACCGCCGAGGCGATCTATGACGCCGTCAAGGGGTGTGCCGAGGCCGGCGACGGGACGATTTCGCTCGCCACCGTCTACAACACGCTGGAGACATTGACCCAGCGCGGCTTGTGCCGCAAGCTGGCCACGCCGGGCGGCCCCACCCGCTTCGACGCCATCACCGACGAGCACGCCCACGTCGTCGCTCCCGACGGCTCGCTGGTCGACCTGCCCGAAGACCTGAGCGACCGCGTCATGGCCGGCGTCCGCAATCCGGAACTGATCGCCGAGATCGAGAAACGGCTGGGCGTCAAGGTGGGGCGGATCAGCATCCACTTGTCCGCACAAGAGGCGGCGGAGTAGATCCGTCCGAGCCGCGTGCGTGAGCACGCGGACCAACGCACGACAACACTTCTTCGCGAGTAGAACTGCTTTCGGGTGGTATCGCATAGCTTACAAACCAGGACCATGCCATGGCTTCCAACCTCGAACGGCCGATCGGATCCAAGTCCTACGGCAGCATCCCGCACCTCCCCGGCAGCAGGCAGGGGCGTAGCGACATCGGCCTCACCGAGGGGCAGGCCCGCATCCTGACCGAGCGGGCCCGCGACGCCAATGACGTGATCATCGTGGAGCAGAAGGTCGATGGCTCGAACGTCGCCGTGGCAAACGTGGCCGGCGAATTGGTGGCGATCACACGCGGCGGGATTCTCGCCAGCCAATCGCAATACGAGGAGCACCAGCACTTCCACGTGTGGGTCGAGCGCAACCGGTCGCTGTTCGATTTCCTGAACTATGGCGAGCGGGTGTGCGGCGAGTGGATGGGCCAGGCCGTCGGCACGATGTACGAGCTGCCGCACATCCCCTTCGTGGCCTTCGACATCCGCCGCAACCGGCTCGACCGCGCGCCGCACCAGGAGCTCACCGAGCGCGTCGCCGGCCGGCTGCCGATGCCCCAACTCATCAGCAATGGCCCGCCGGTCTCGGTCGAGGACGCCCTGGCCGCGCTCGACCCCGTGGCTCACGGGGCGCTCGAACTGGTCGAGGGCGCCGTGTGGCGCGTCGAGCGCAACGGCGAGTTCGACTTCATCGCCAAGTTCGTCCGTCACGAGAAGGAGGACGGCAAGTATCTGCCGGAGATCAGCGAGAAGCCGCCCATCTGGCTCTGGCACCCCGAGCGGGACCAGTAGGCGTCCTACTCCCGCCACCCAAGCGCCCACTCGCCCTCGCTGCGTTCTTCCTCCCGCGTCCGCGGCAACACCAGCCCGTCCCACGCGAGCCTGATGCCCCCGGGCAGGGCACGGTCCACCGGCTCGTGGCGCACCTCGTGGTTCATGTGGATGAACCAGGTCTCTTTGGCCCCAATCCGCTCCGCCGCCGCGACGGCCTCGTCGATCGAGAAGTGCGTCGGGTGCTTGCGCGGCCGCAGCGCGCCGAGAACCAGCGTCTTGAGCCCCTCGAGCAGCGGCCAACTCTCCGGCGGGATGCCCGAGACGTCGGTGCAGTACGCCAGCGGCAGCAGGTCGTCCATGCCCGCGCGCCCCGCAACGGTCGGGTGCGACGCCTCGACCCGAAACCCCAGCACTGGCAAACGGCCGTGCAGCAGCGGGATGGGCGTGATGGTCAGCCCGAACAGTTCCTGCGGCACCAGCGGCAGCAGGCGGTGGGGGATGACGCTGGCGACGTAGCTGGGCTGGATGTTCTTGCCCGCGTCGAAGATGTGGCCGTAGACGCGGCGGAGGAAGTCCAGCGTGTGGTCGCTGGCGTAGATGTCCACCGGCCCCTCCATGAGCGTGTTGAAGCGGCGCAGCTCGTCGAGCCCCCAGGTGTGGTCGACGTGGTTGTGCGTGAAGAGCAAAGCGTCGACACGCTCGAGCTTGGCTCGCAAGGCCTGCTGGCGCAGGTCGGGCCCCGCGTCGAACAGGATCGTGCGCTCCTCGCCCCGGTCATCGCCGAAGCGCAGGGCCGCCGAGCAGCGCAGGCGGTTGTCTTTGGGGTCGCTGCTGGTGCAGGTGAGGCACGAGCAGCCGATCGTCGGCACGCCGCTGGACACGCCCGTGCCCAGGAACTCGAAGGAGACCTGCCTGTGCTTCTGCCGATCGCTCACGGGCCAGCGTATGCCGCGTTCGCTCCCCGCTTGGCCCATACGATCGCCGATGCCGAAGAGCTTCCACCTGTACAACACCCTCACGAAGCGCGTCGAGCCCTTCCGCGCCACCGATCCGAGCAACGTCACCTTCTACACCTGCGGCCCCACGGTCTACGACGACGCCCACATCGGCAACTTCCGGGCCTTCCTGATCGCCGACCTGCTGAGGCGGTGGCTCGAGAGCCCGCTGTGCACGATCCAGGACGCCGACGGCAAGGAGCATAAAGGCCCGCGCACGGTTCGCCACGCCATGAACATCACCGACGTCGGCCACATGACCGACGACGATCAGGCCGACGGTGGCGGCCAGGACAAGATGGACGCCGCCCGCACGCGGCTGATCGAGGCCAAGAAGGCCGGCACGCTGCCCGCGGGCGCCGACATCGACCCCGCCGACCCCTACGCCATCGCGAAGTTCTACGGCGGCCGGTTCATCGAGGACGCGAAGAAGCTGGGCCTGAAGGTCGCAAGCGAAGACGCCATGATGCCCCGCGCCACGGCTTACGTGCCGGCGATGATCGCGCTCATCGAGCGCCTGATCGCCCGCGACTGCGCGTACGTCACCGGCGAGCCGGGCAACCGCGCCGTCTACTTCAGCGTCAACGCCTTCGGCAGCTACGGCGCCCTCAGCGGTAACACGCTCGAAGCGTTGCGAAGCGGTGCGGGCGGCCGCGTCGACGACGCCAACCAGCAGACCAAACGCCATCCCGCCGACTTCCTGCTGTGGAAGGAAGACGCCAGCCACCTCATGAAGTGGCCCAGCCCCTGGGGCGCGGGCTACCCCGGATGGCACATCGAGTGCTCGGCCATGGCCTACGAAGTGCTCGCCAAGGCTGTTTTCCCAGACGGAAACGTGCCCAATGGCCAGCCGCTCATCGACCTGCACACCGGCGGCGAGGACAACATCTTCCCCCACCACGAGTGCGAGATCGCCCAGAGCTGCTGCGCCTTCAACGCCGACCCCAGCGGCGCCCCCTTCGCCCGCCACTGGCTGCACACCCGCTTCCTGCTGGTCGACGGTGCCAAGATGAGCAAGAGCAAGGGCAACTTCTACACCGCGCGAGATCTGTTCGCCAAGGGTGTCGAGCCAGCAGCGTTACGGCTCGCGCTCATCCGTACGCACTACCGCACGAACGCGGACTTCACCGAGCAGTTGCTCAAGGACAGCCAACGGATGATCGAGCGGTGGCGGCGATACGCGGGCTATGACCCGTTCGAAGAACCGGCGGATCGCGAAGAGATCAATGAAGTGTTGCAGCCTTTTGTCGAAGCGATGAGCAACGACTTGAATATTTCGGATGCGATTGCGTTCGTCAATATCTGGATCAATCGCTCCGGGGGGAACAAGCGAGCCGACTCGTTCGTCTATCGGGAGTTCATTGGGCCAGTGCTTGGCATCGAGTTTGACTACAGCCCGCCCGACGAGAGCTCTCCCTACGTCTTTGCGCCCGGGCTCGAAAGGCGCGACGACGTCATCGAAAAACTCGAGCAACGCAAGGGCGCCCGAGCCAACAAAGACTTCGCCACCTCCGACGCCATCCGCGACGAACTCGCCGCGATGGGATACGCCATCAAGGATGTTGCAGGGGGCAAGGTCGAAGTCACGCGGGCCTGAGGTCAGCCGCCGGCCGTCGCCAGACGCTCGCTCGCCTGGAACCACCGCTGCCAGTCCTCGCGTGTGAGCGGCAATTCCGAGCTGTTCCACACCTCGTCTGGGAAGCTCTGGTACAAGCGCTGGGCCCGCTCGTTCGCCGCCCGCGCCAACGCCAGCTCGCCCTGTTGAAGCCGCGCGCTCACGATCTGGATCAAGGGTACCAACGCCGCCGGATCGTTCGAGTACTTCGCGTGCGCCGCCGCATAGTGCTTGACCGCGAGTTCGTAGTCTTCCAGGTCGTACGCGCACGCCCCGAGGAAGAAGTACGCGTTCCGCAAGGCCTCACGCTCCGCGGCCGACAGGTCACGGATGCGTTCCAAGCCATCACGGGCAAGCTCGAACTGCTCGATGGCCGACCGCAGCCGCTCCTCGCGCATGCGTTGTAGCTCACGCCGCTCGCTGCCGGGCATGGCCTGCGTGAGCGCCGTGCCGATGCGTTCGCCCTCGAGCCTGAACGAGTCGGCCAGCTTGAAGCGGATGACCTGCTCCAGCCGCTCACCCTCGTACCGTGCGAGCGCTTCGCGCAGCCGCTCGATCGCCTGCATGTACGCCCCGCCGCGATAGTGCAGCGTGCCGAGTTGCACCAAAGCCGTGCGATACTCCTCGCTCGTCGGCCCCACCAGCCCGCCACCCAGCACGCGCTCGAGCAGCGACATCGCCTCGCGGTCGTTCCCTGGGTCGGCATCAGCCAGCAGCGTCTCGGCCAGAGGCACATACGCCTTCAGTGCGAACGGCCCAACGCCCTTGCCCGTGTCCGGGTTGTTTGCGTCGTCGATGAGCGAGCGGAACGCTTCTTCGGCGGCCGAGTGCCGGCTGCGGGCCTGGTAGATCCGCCCCAATCGATACCGCGCCTCGGCACGCATCGGGCTCTCGCTGATGGCCGTCACGAACGTCGTCAGCTTCTGCTCGGCCAGATCCAGGTCGCCCGCGCGATCGAAGCACACCGCGCTCAGCCACGTGCTACGCTCGAACGCGGCCTCGTCAAGCGTCACCCGGTCGGCGTGCAATGCGTAGTACCCGCCTGCCGACCGCAGGTGGGTTCGCACCTCGTCGCGCGTCGCGGCGTCGAGCAATAGCCGGTCGGCATCACCGCCCTCAGGCCCGCCCGCTCGCTCGATCAACTGGTCGGAGACGGCGGCATGAGCGTCGGCGAGCGCGAGCACCAAGGCCGCCGAACGCTCGCCGTTGCTCACCTGCTCGGCCAACCGCGCGTACCGCAGCGCGTCCTGAGCATGCCCGGCAGCCGCCTGCACGCGGTGCTGCATCAGCAGGGCGTTTTCCAGCACATCGGCGTTCACGCCGCCGCCAGGCCCACCGGTCTGCAATTCGGAGATTGCTGCCTGGAACAGGTCGAGCGCCAGGTCCGTCTCGCCATCGGCGGCGTACACCTCGGCCAGACCAAGCCGCGCCGCCTGCGCCGCCTTCGCCCAGCCCAGCTCGCGCAGCACACGTTGGTACCGATCCCGCGCCTCCATCGGGTTGCCCGCAAGCTCGTCAAGCCGCCCGAGGAGCACGATCGCCTGCCCGCGCTCGGTCGATTGCGAGTCGGCAAGCTGCTCGCCCAGTTCGAGCGATTCACGCGCCGCTTCCAGGTCGCCAAGCTCGAGCTGAGCCGCGCCGAGCTCGATGCTCAACGCCGCCCGCCGCTCTGGGGCCGCTTGTGCCCATTGTGGGTACGAGCGAAGCAGCCGATCCGCGACGCCCGTGTAGTCGCCTGTCGCCGCCAGCACGCGGGCACGTTGCAACTCGGCCCACGCCCGGTCGTTGATACCCAGCGTCGGATCGACCACGAACCGCTTCACATACTCGATGATCTGGTCCCGTCCGCCCGGCGTTTCCACGTCCGACTGCGAGATCGCCATCCGGTACAGCTCGTGCCGCTTTGGCCGCTCGGTTGGGGGCATCGCGTCGGCCCGGGTGAGAGCGGGCTCGATCTGCCCCATGCCCAGGTATGCCTGCCCCAGGAACAGCATGTCCTGCGGCGTCAGCGTTGCGCCCTGCCGCTCGGCCTCGCGATACTCCGAGACGATGTTGCGGTCGTTGACCTCCTGCCGCACCGCCAACTCGGCCTGGCCAAACGCCAACGCCCGCGCGCGCAGGGTGTGGAATCGACGCCGGTACTCCGGCGTGAACGACGAGCGGCCGACCAACGAGCCAAGCTTGTCGTTGAGCACGTCGAGCGCTTCGACGTACCGCCTTGCCTCGATCCGCCGCTCGGCCCCGTCCAGCAGTCCCTCGTAGTCGGGCGTAGGACGGTGCATGGCCGTCACGGCGAGCCCGATAATCAGGGCCGCCACCGAGATACCAAGCGTCGGCACCTGCCAGATTTCACGCCACGGCGCCACCGCCGGGTCCTGGCCCTGGGCGTCCGCGGATTTCGTGGTTTCGGGGCTCTGCTGGTCGGCCACAACGCCTCCGCGATGGGGCACGCAAACGGCATGCCCTCATCGCTATCGGTCGTCCGGCCGGCGATCTTGATCGGATTGTCCCGTGCCCGGCTGCGGGGCCGCCTCGCCAATGACACCAAGCCCCGCCATCGTGTCGCCGCGGTGCCGCAAGCCGGGGCTCGTTGCCCCCGCGAACGCCACCAGCGGCAGCAGCCACTTCACGGCGTTCCGGGCCAGCGAGGCTCCGATGCCGGGCCGCCGGGGAAGGAATGCCTCGCCGTCCACCAGCCCGGGCCGCGAAACATACAAACCGAAGATCAGCTTACCCGGCGTGCGCCCGGTCATGGCCTCGAGCACCGAACCGGCCACGAAGCCCAAAGCGAGCGCCATGACGATCGGCCCGAAGTCCAGCACGTCGGCCCCGACCCGCATTGCCAGCCAGCCCTCGGGAAGCAGACGGGCCAGTTCGCCGCCGAGCAGGAAGGCCAGCAATCCGTCGGTGATCGACGCCAGCAGCCGCGGCATGGGCGGCGCCAGTGCCGTACCGAGAGGTGGTATGAACGGTTTGCTCTCGCTGGTGGTCCGCACCACGAACAGCAGCAGTGACGCGCTCACCAGGATCATCAGCACCATCAGGATGCGGATGTCGCTGGGCGAGACCGGCCCGTCGAACACGGCCGGACCCTCGTAGAACGTGCGTCCGGTATCGAGCGAGAACTCATCAACCACGAGGCGCGTTGCCGCTCGACCCTGCGCCGATTCGGCTTCGTCGCCCAGTCGTACGACAAGCCCCCGGCGCGCCGAGCCCAGCAGCGCGACCCCGCCGTTTACCGTGGCGTAGATCTCACGAGCCCGCGAGCCATCGACTTCGACAACATGCAGTTGCGAACCCGAACGCAGCGTGACAGTGACCCGATCCCCGACACTGACTGGCCCGGCCACGATGTACGCGTCGTCGCCAAGGCCCGTGCCGCCTGAAAGATCGGATGTCCACTCAAGCTCCGCGGGCGAGGCTTGGGCTTCGTTATCCTGGGTGTCCAGCGAGAGGATCGCGTCCGGCTCCACGAGCTCGTAGCTGGCCGACTGCTCTTCAATTTCCGGCAACGCCGCTCGGTGCAGCATGATCGCGCCATTGCTCATTGCTGCCAGGCACACTGTCCCATCCGCTAGCACGCCGATGGCCGACGGTGGTGGGGCGTCGACGACTTCAGGCCCATCCGCCCATCGCCACGCGCCACGTTCCAACCACGCGATCTGGGGTGAGCCGCTTGTTGTCGTGATCAGTGCGATCGGCCCACGCGGCCCCGCGCCCATTGCGACCAGCTTGCCCGTGGTTGCCAAATACGGCGCCGACGCCAGCCGCCCGCCCGATCCCGTGTACCACGTCCCATCGATCGCGCCCGCTTGCACCGCCGAGGTCAGCAAGCCGTACCCAGGCCGATTGCCCGAACCGGCGAACGCCAGCCACACCCGACCGCCCGACGCCGCCATCGCCGTGGGCTGGCGTTCGAGCGAGCCGACGATGCGGACCTCGCCATCGCCCGCGCCGCCGCGGCCGAACCTCGGCGGGATGTGCCACAGGCCCCAATCGTTCGACACCGTCGAGGGCGTGACGGCCCACGCGTGTTCCTGCCCCCGCTTGCCCGTGGCATGCGCGCCGGTGGCCAGCTGCGCTCTTGCGGCGACGACGACCAGCAACCATGCCGCGACAAAGGCAAGCCATCGCGAGCCCACTGGGGTCATTGCTGCTCCACCGGCCGCGCGTGCATCACGTCCAGGTCACGCGAGACTGACACGCCGTTGCGGGCCATCGATTCGCCCAGATCGAAGGCACGCTCATCGGGCTGACGCCGGCTCGAACGAGCAACGGTGAAGCGGATCTGGACGCGTGCGTCGAGCTCGGGCACGTCGATGACCACCCGCTTTGGAATCTGGACCTCGGGCAACTCGCGATTGAATCGGTCATCGAAGGGAACGGTGCCGTCGAGCATGTCGGCCGTCAGCACGGGTGGTCGCTTCGGGTCACGCCGAATTTCGATGCGAACCGGCTCGAGCGTGTCGGGGTCGAGCGTGTACTCCACGATGCCCCACCGGGCCGGCGCGCTCAGCACGATGTTGCCGCCCTTGGGTGAGAGCCTCAGCGGACGCTCGGGGTCCATCGGCTCTTCGGGCACCTTCGAGAACCCCAGCAGAAGCAGCAAATCGAGCGGGTGCACCGGCACGCCCAGCCCCGCCAATTGATCGGGATCGGCCTTGCCGTGCGTGCCGATCATGGCCACCGGGTCGTCGGCGAGCAGGTCCATGTACCAGTAGTACCGCTTGTTGGCGCCAAGTGCCGCGACATCGACACCGATCTTGCGCATGCTCAAGGCGATGTGGTCGGGCTGGACGATGTGCAGATCGCCGTCGAGTTGCTCGACCTCGTCCTGGCCCTCCTTCCCGATGTACCACACCTTGGTGAGCGTTGCCGCGTAGAACCGCTCGAGCCGAGACGCCCGCTCGTTCATCGCCGCTGCGACCTGCTCGTAGCTGTATTGCGACAGATCGATCGCACGCACCGGCAGCGGGCCGGGGTTCGGCTTCGACGCGCAGTTGCACCCCGCGACACAAAGCAGCGCCAGCATGCCAAGCCCGAGCGCACGCCTCACGACGCGTCCCCCGCGGGCTGGGTCTCGGGCTCCGGTTCCGGCTCGCCCAGCAGCAACACCGCCACGCGCTCCATGGCTTGCTCGAGTTGGTCCTCGTCCAGCCCCGGGTCGGCTACTTCTATGGGCGCATCATCGATGTACGCGCCCGTTGCGGTCACTCGCCGCACACGCAGATGCCCCTTGCGCTGCCCCTCGAACCGAAGCCGCCGCCGCCGCACGAGCATCCACGCCAGCACGTACCGCAGCTCAACCGCCTGATCATCCTGCGGCTCGGCGATCTGGTCGAAGAGCGCCACCAGGTCCTCGTCGTCCACGGGCCGGTCGTTGGCCTTGTCCTTGGGCGCGGGCATCACGCCCCGCCAGACCGCCACCACGTCGCTCTGGGTGCTCGGTCGCCATCCCTCGTTCCATGCGGGCTCACTTGCGTCGAGACGCGACGAGCCCTCCTCGGGGTCGATCAGCAGCACCGACACGATGCGATCGCCGGGCGACAGGGTTTCCCCAGTCGCGGCGCAGATTTCGTTGGGTCGACCGATGGTGATGCCGGGGAGGTTTGCCACATCCCACTTTACGCGACGGCCACCGTGGCGTCGGCCCGCGCCTGGGGTATCACCGGCAACTCGCGTTGAACAGACGGTTGCTCGTGCCACCCGGCCCGACCGGGAATCGGCACGCCATTGCACATCGCGGGCAGCGGGCGGTATAGCAGGTGTCCTCCGGTGCCCGGTACACCCTTACATAGGCCCCGGCGCACGTGAACCGAACGCCGATCCACGGCCGTGGCTGGCGAGGGGGCTGTTCGCCCGAAGCTGGGTTGGTCGATGAAGTGGGGCTCAGATTCATGGACTATGCATCGGCCTGTCTCGTGGCCGGCATTGAGCCGAGCGGACAGTGTTCGGAACCTGATCGGAGAACGTGCGGCCGGGGTTGAGATCGCGCAATAATCTCTGATCCCCGAACCGGCTCCACGCTGGGAGAAGCCCGAGTGCCCCGTCCGCTGGTCATCCTGCCCGATCCGCCCACGCCGCCGACGGCCATCGGCCTCATCGCCGGCGCGGGCCGCCTGCCAATCATCGTCGCCGAGGGCCTGCGCGAGATCGGCCACCGCATCCACGGCATCGGCCTGGCCAACATGTACGAGCCCGACCTGCCCGAGATGTGCGACAGCTTCCACGAGGTGGGCCTGTTCCGTGTGGGCGGCTGGGGCAAGGCGCTGGCCAAACGCAACGTCCGCCACGCCATCATGGTGGGCAAGGTCGACAAGGCCAAACTCATGCACGACCCTCTGCGCATGGTGCGCAACGTGCCCGACATGCGAACCATGATCGCCTGGCACCAGAAGCTGCGTCACGACCGCCGCTCCTACGCCGTGCTGGGCGCCATCGCCGACGAACTCGAACGCTGCGGCGTGCAACTGCTCGATTCGACGACGTCGATTCCCAAGGAACTCGCCGACGCCGGCGTCATGACCACCCGCCAGCCCACCGCCGCCCAGCAGGCCGACATCGAGTTCGTGTGGCCCCAACTCGTCGACCTGCTCCGCCTTGATATCGGCCAGGCCGTGGCCGTCCGCGAGCGCGACATCATCGCCGTCGAAGCCGTCGAGGGCACCGATCGCATGATCGAGCGTGCCGGCGCGCTCTGCAAGGCCAAGGGCTGGACGTTGTGCAAGGGCGCCCGCTGCGGCCACGACCGCCGAAGCGACGTGCCGACGATTGGCGTCATGACCATCGAACGAATGCACGACGCCGGCGCGGGCTGCCTGGCGCTGGCCGCCGGCGACGTCATCATGATCGACAAGGAAGACGTCATCGCCGAGGCCGACCGCCGCGGCATCGCCATCGTCGGCGTGCCCGTCGGCGCGGCCTGACATGATCCCGCCGCCAGCCGACCCCGCCAATACAACCCCTCTCGGCGTCGCGCGAGTTGTTTCTCGCGGGTTTTATAAGCTTCAGCACGCCCTGCACACGTTCGAGGTCGATGTCGAAGGCCTCGCCTGCGCCGATCTCGGCGCAAGTGTTGGCGGGTTCAGCCAGTGCCTGCTCGCGTGCGGCGCAGCGCGGGTAGTCTCGGTCGATACGGCCAAGGGCATCCTCGACTACGCCGTCCGGCGCGACGATCGGGTGACCGCCATCGAACGAGCCAACGCCTTGCACCTCGAGCCCGATGCACGTGTTGATCTTGCCGTGATGGACCTGGGCTGGACACCCCAACGCCTCGCGCTGCCAGCCGCGGCGAAGTGGCTCAACGACAGTGGCCGCATTGTCAGTCTCATCAAACCGCACTACGAGAGCGGCGAGCACTTGACGAGCGAAGATGACGCGGAGCAAATCGTCCAACAAACGATCTATGCGGTCGCTGCGCTCGGGTTCATGTGCACTGGACTGACCAAGTCACCCATCGCCGGCTCGCGCCGCAAGGGCAAGAGCGCGAAGGCGGGCACCGGCAACGCCGAGTGGCTCGGGCTGTTCGAGTTCGATCAGGCAGGCGCCGAAGCCCAGCCGGGCTGAGTGTTGCCGGCGGGGTGGACAAGCTTCCACGCCGCCTCGAGCAACTCGCGCAGCCCCTGCCGTGCGGCGCCGCTGATGACAAAGACTGGCGCATCATCATCGAGTTCGAGCCTGGTCCGAACCTCCGCGATCGCATCGGCGAGTTCCTGTTCGTCCACGAACAGGTCCGCCTTGTTGAGCGCGATCAACTCCGGCTTCTCGAGCAGAGCCGGCGCGTACTGCCCCAGTTCGGCCCGGATGGCCTTGTAGTTGGAGGCCGCGTCGCCGTTGTCGGGCACCAAGTCGAGCATGTGGACGAGCACCTTCGTGCGCTCGACGTGCCGCAGGAACTCGTGCCCCAGCCCCGCGCCGCCGGCCGCGCCCTCGATCAGCCCGGGGATGTCGGCGATGACCAGCCGCCGGCTCGTGTCCAGTTCGGCGATACCCAACTGCGGGCTCAGCGTCGTAAATGGGTAGTTGGCCACCTTCGGCGCTGCGGCGGTGGTCGAGGCCAGCAGCGTGCTCTTGCCGGCATTGGGAAGGCCCACGAGCCCGACTTCGGCGATGAGCTTGAGTTCGAGCCGTATTCGACGCGTCTCTCCCGGTTCGCCCTTGGTCGACTGGCGTGGCGTCTGGTTGGTCGCGCTCTTGAACTTCTCGTTGCCCAGCCCGCCCTTGCCGCCGTGGGCCGCAATGATCCGGTCGCCCGGGGCCAGATCCCACAGCAGATTACCAGTCTCGGCGTCGTACACGAGCGTGCCGGGGGGGAGGAAGAGTTCCAAGTCGTCGGCCCCCGCGCCGTACCGCTGGGCGCCCTCGCCGGGCCGGCCGCCCCGGGCCCGCCAATCGTGCTTGCCGCGATAGTCCAATAACGTGCCAACATTCTCGTCGGCAACCAGGATCACGCTGCCGCCATCCCCGCCGTCGCCACCATCCGGGCCGCCCTTGGGCAGGCCCTTGCCCCGCTTGAACGAGACGCAGCCATCGCCCCCCTTGCCGGCATAGATCGAGATGGTGGCGCGGTCGGCGAACATTGGATGGGATAGTACGCGGAGACTCGCGAGCGCAAAGACAACCCCAAGGCTTACGCCCGGGCATCGAAGAGAGCTGAGTTGTTGGCTACGCCGCTAGCGCCATTGTCTGCGCCAGCGCCTTCTTCAGCCGGTCCTTGTCCCCGGCCCGGCAGAACATGTTGAACACCGCCGCCATGCGGGCCGGGCCGAACTCGGGGTCCTCGATCCACACCACGGTGGCGAACGCAAAGATCGCGCGCCCGGGGCCCATGTCCCGTCCGGGTCCGACGTGTGGCGACCGGCCGAAGGCCATCGGCCCGGGAAGCTCGATCTTGAACGCCAGCCGGGTGCCGGGCTCGAACGGCCGATCGAGCTCGAACTGGAGCCCACCCTCGCTGATGTCGTAGGCGTGGCCCTCGAAGCGGAACTCGTCGCTATCCAGCGTGCGAACAGCGATAGGGCTGTACATCGGTGGAACGCTGAACCGCGGGTGCTGCCGCCGCTCGCGGAGGGGGAGGGGATTCTGCGGATATGCGGGCTGTGTCATGCCAGGGGCTCCGGGGAGCGAGGTTCGCGGACGCTCCACACAGGACATCGAGCATGACGAGAGGCGACTTGAGCGTTTGTGCGGGTTGTACCGCGCAAAACTGATGGCGATCGTCCGGCCGCGGTACATTCGCCAAAGTGTGTCGAATCCTGGCGGCATGCGATAGGATTGTGTTAGGAATACCGAGACGGCATGAGTTCAGACGAGCCAACCAAGCACGGCAAATTTGACACCTTCACGCTGCTCTGCGAGCGGTGCGGGTATGTCGTTGATGGCCTGCCCTTGGAAGGCGTCTGCCCCGAGTGCGGCCTGGAGATCGACCGCAGCCTGCCACACAACCGCCCCGGCACACCGTGGCAGCAACGCCCCGGCCTTGCCACCATGCTGGGCACGTGCTGGCTCGTGCTCCGCCACCCGGTCCGCACCCTCGACACGCTGGCCGTGACGCCCCCCAGATATCGAGTACTCTTGAGCCTTGCGTCGCTGCCGTTTGGTTTGTTGCTGGGCGTCGCGTTGCTGATCCTGTTCGAGATCGAACGCCCCCTTCCCAACGGCGGCTCGGTCGCCTGGACACCCGGCAGCGCACCGGGCTCGGTCGCCCTCGGCCTCGTGCTCGCCCACGGGGCCGCGCTCCCCGCGTCCGCCAAGCGGGACGGTGGCGCCA
Source organism: Phycisphaerae bacterium (assembly GCA_030426395.1). Classification (GTDB taxonomy): domain Bacteria; phylum Planctomycetota; class Phycisphaerae; order Phycisphaerales; family UBA1924; genus JAHCJI01. The sequence continues at coordinate 18 of JAUHYE010000069.1, read as the reverse complement.
GCGACAAGGTCGACTTCG
>JAUHYE010000068.1 GCA_030426395.1 Phycisphaerae bacterium | reverse complement strand
CTCACCCAGATCCGCAGCGACGAACTGCCCAGGTGGAGCGCGTCAACGCCGGAAATCGGCACCATGCTCGGCTCAATCCCCAGCATGACGCTGAACAAGCCATCACTCACGGACACATCGACCGCGCCGGCCGGCTCGACCGGCGGGTCGCCCGCGGCCACCGAGCCATCGCTGCTCCAGATCGTCAGCCCGGTGTCGTCGTCGATGATGACGAACTTCATCGCCGCCGTGCCATCGAATGGCACGCCCGACTGGCGGAGCTCGCCCTGGTAGCTGACCTCCTGGGCCCAGACCTGCCAGGTCAGGCAGAGCGTCAGGGCCATGACCATGATCCTCGGGAGCCGTGTACCCATCGCTGCACCTCCGGGAGCTTTCCCAGAGGTTCCAGCGCATCCTGGGCCGAGTGATGCAATCGTGATGGAAGTTTTTCTGCGCGGGCCGTGTCCAAGGCATTGTGGGGCATCCCGAACATCGATGGGTGGCCGAAATTGGCCGCCGCGTCTACCCCCAACCGCCCCTGGCAGCCCCCAGGCGGCTTCCGGCCCACTGGGGCCCCCAAAAACAGCCCCGCGGCCGCCAGGAACTGGACGCGCCGCCCCGCAGGTGCGGCGTCGTGGGCTCGGGGGGCGTGGGGGCCCAGCGTGGGGGCAGCGTTTCGTGGCGGTGGGGCCGCGCCCTTCTCGGCGAGAACCGCGCACCGCGACGTGGGGCGCGGTTTCCGCTGGGCGTGACGCGCGGCCCGTGGGCTGCAGCGGCCGTGCGATTGGCCGGTGCGGCCCGCGCTTGAGTCGCGCGGTCCGATGGCCGATGCTGGTGAGAGCGGCATTCCACCGGACCGCTAGAAAGGAGACCGGCCATGGCGCGGCGGGCGGACCGGAAGACCAGCAGGTTCCTGAACAAGTGCAAGACCCTGGCCACGCGGTGGCAGGACGCCGACCCGGCGGCGTTCGGCCTCACCGAACTGGACGTCGACGAGTTCGAGGTTCTGGTCGTGGCTGCTCGCCAGGCCAGGCTGGACGCCCATAGAGCAAGGCTCCAAGCCCGCGCCGGATTTGTCCGCCAGCGCGAGGCTGTGGCCAGACTACGGGCCCGTTTCGGGGCCCTCGTGGCGACTATCGACGGGCGGGCCAAGCGCGAGCCGACGGGCAAGCGGGCGAAGGTGTACGCCGCGGCGGGCATCGACCCGCCGGTCAAGGGCGGGCCGCGGCCCACGCCGGCGATACCCACAGGCCTCAAGAGCGACTCGAGCACCAATGGCGAGATCAGGGTCAGGTTCAGCATCAAGGACCGCGGCCGCGGTGGGCTGCTCTACGAGGTGCAGCGACAACTGGTCCCCCTCGACGGCGTGGAGACGCCGTGGCTGCCGCTGGACATCGTGGCGGACAAGCGTTTCACCGACGCCGACGTGCCCAGCGGCCTGCGCGAGGTGCGGTATCGGGTGCGCGCGATGCGGGCCAGCGGCAAGAAGAGCGATTGGTCGTGCGCACACACCGTGCCGTTCGGGACCGTCCGCAGCGCGGGCATCGCGCGGGGCGACCTTGAGCCAAAGCCCAGACCCAAGCCCGAGCGCCGGGCGGTGGCCTCGACCTAGGCATTTCCACGGCCCCGGATCGCGCCGCACGCCTCCTACCCTCTGGGTCACGCACTCGGCAAGGAGGCCCCATGCTCACCCGCAAGATCGGTAAGCTCATTCGTGGCAAGGTCACGCCCGTCCAGGTCGGCATGGCCTGCGTGCTGGGGGCGATGATCGGCTTCGTGCCCAGCGCCCGCACGTCGCCCGCGCTGCTGCTGTTCCTGCTTGCGCTGCTGCTGGTGCTCAACGCCAACCTGTTCGTGGCGACCTTCATGGCGGCGGGGAGCAAGCTGCTGAGTTTGCTCATTATGCCGGTGCAGTTCGGCGCGGGGCGGGCGGTGCTCGACGGGCCGCTTGGCGGTCTGATGAGCTCGATGATCAACGCGCCCGTGCTGGCGTGGTTCGGCTTCGAGTATTACGCGACCAGCGGGGGCATCGTGCTGGGCCTGATCGTGGGTGCGGCGGCGGCGGCGGCGATGGTGATCGCCATCGGCCGGCTGCGAAGGAAGCTGGCCGGTCTGGAAGAGGGCTCGGAGCGGTACAAGAAGGCTACCAGCAAGAAATGGGTCCGTGCGCTCGTCTGGGTGCTCTTCGGCAAGCAGAAGAAGAGCTACGAGGAGCTGGCCGCCAAGCGCGTCGGGCTGCCGATCCGGCCGCTTGGTGTCGTCGTGGCGGCGATGATGGTCGCCCTGGTGTGGGTGGCGTCGCTGTTCCTGACCGAGCCGGTGGTCACCTTCGCGATGCGGGCGGGGCTGGAGCGGGCCAACGGCGCGACGGTCGACGTGGGCAGCGCTGACGTCGACCTCTCCAGCGGCCAACTCGTCGTGACGGCATTGGCGATGGCCGACCCCGAGGACCTGGGCACCGACATCTTCCGGGCCGCGAAGCTGGAGGGCAAGCTGAGCAACGCCGACCTGCTGCGCAAGCGGTTCGCGATCGATCGGCTGGTGGCCAGCGAGGCCTCGACCGGCGAGGCCCGCGCGACGCCGGGCGTGCTGACCCGGCCGCGGCCCGAGCCGCCGAAGGAGGCCGGCGAGGGCAAGACTTTGGAGGACTATCTCGAGCAGGCCGAGAAGTGGAAGGGCCGCCTCGAGCAGGCCCGCGACTGGCTCGAGAAGGTCAACGACCGCAAGCCGGGCGAGGAAGAGACCGGCCCCGGCGCGCCGCCCGAGGGCAAGAAGGAAACGCTGCGCGAGCGGCTGGCCCGCGAGATCGCCGAGAAGGGCTACGCGTTCGTGGCGGCCGATCATCTGGTCGACGACGCGCCCAAGGTGCTGGTGCGCGAGGTGGTCGTCGAGGGCATGACCGCCGCCGACGCGCCCGGAGAAGTCTTCGACGCACGGGGCGAGAACCTGTCGACCCAGCCCTGGCTTGTCGAGGGCGCGCCAAAGGTGACGGTCAAGAGCCGCTCTGGGCTGTACGAAGCCGACGTGACGCTGGGTTCGCTGGTGGCGGGTGATGGAAACTCGACGCTGTTGCTGGCTCGCCGGGGCATCCCGGCCGATCGCGTGTCGAGCGCTCTGCGGGCCGGTGGTGACACGCCGCTGCTGGCGGGCGGCACGGTCGACGCGGTGATCGAGGGCGCGTTCCGGGCCGAGTGGATCGACCTGCCGCTCAACGTGCTGGTGAAGGACTCGACGGTCACGCTGCCGGGCGCGGGTTCGGCCAAGGTGAGCGAGCTGCGCCTGCCGATCGGCGTGAAGGGCCCGATCGATTCGCCCGGGCTCAACATCGACGCCGAGGCGTGGGGGCAGGCGTTCGCGCAGGCGGGCGCCACGCAGTTGGCCAACGAGCTTCGCGGTCGGGTCGAAGAAGAAGTCCAGGAAGAGGTCGATCGCGCCAAGGAGAAGCTCCTGGACAAGGTCGACGAGAAAGTTGGCGACAAGGTGCGCGAGGGTTTGGGCGGCATCCTGCCCGGCCGCAAGCCCAAAGAAGACGGAGGGGGCTGATGCCCGACGATTGTTCGAGTTCGCTGGCCAACCAGACGATCGCCGTCGTCGGCGCGTTCGGCCTGGTTGGTCGCGAGGCCCTTGCCATCCTGGGCGATCGCGGCGTGCCGCTCGAGCGCGTGCGCGCGTTCGGCTCGGCGCGTTCGGCGGGCACCATCATCCCCTATCGTGACGGCGAACTGACGATCGCCGAGCTGCGCGAAGGTGGGCTGGAAGGCTGCGACATCGCGATCTTTGGTACCGATGCCGACACCGCCAAAGCGCACGCGCCGAGAGCGAACGTGGCTGGCGTGCGTGTCGTCGACAACTCGTCGGCGTACCGGCTCGATTCGAGGGTCCCGCTCGTCGTGCCCGAGGTGAACGGGGAGCTACTCGACGACGGTCCCATGCTCGTCGCCAACCCGAACTGCTCGACTATCTTGCTGCTGCTGGCCGTCGAGCCCGTTCGCCGGGCCTTCGGCGTGCGATCGGTCATCGCCTCGACGTACCAGGCGATCTCCGGCGCCGGGCGCGCGGCGGTCGAGGAACTGTTCAGCCAGACCCGCGATGCGCTCGACGGGAAGGCGTTGACGCCTTCCGCGTTCCCTGTGCCCTGCGCGTTCAACGTGTTCCCACACGAGTCGGCGGTCGACCCGGACACCGGACTGAACGTCGAGGAATCCAAGATCATCGCCGAGAGCCGGAAGATCCTGGCTTCGCCCGACCTGGACGTCTCGCCCACGTGCGTGCGCGTTCCGGTGGAGCGGTGCCACAGCCAGTCGCTGACGATCGAGCTCGAGCGGCCCGCGTCGCGCGGCGCGGTGGTCGAGTTGTTCGGCTCGTTCCCTGGCGTGGCGATCAACGCCGACCCGGCGGCGCTCGTCACACCGCGAGATATTTCGGGGAGCGATTTGGTGTCCATCTCCAGACCGAGGTTATCCGCCGATGGCCGACGTCTTTCACTGTGGACCTGCGGCGACCAACTCCGCAAGGGCGCCGCACTTAACGCGGTGCAGATCGCCGAGCGATTGGCCGCCGTCGCGGTTGGTTGAGCCCATGAAAAACCCGGCCGTTCGGGCCGGGCTTGGGAATCCTGATTGCCAGAGCGAGAACTAGTAGGGCTTGGGCTCGCGGCTCAGGCGGCTGGGGCGATCGACGTACCACAGGCGGCGCCAGTCGGCCCGGAGCATGCGGGTGTTCTCGCTGTTCATGATGGCATACTCGTTGTCGGCGTCGACCCAGCGCTGATCGAGGGTCTCGAGCTCGGGGGCCACGTTCCAGCGGAGGTACTGGTGGCGGCCCGAGTTGCCGCAGCCGGCCAGCATGGTGCCGGCCAAGGTCAGCAGGAGGGCCGGGACAAGGACGCGGCGGGTGGTCTGGCGACGGGTCATGGTGGCCTTCCTTTGCGGTCTCTCGTGGCGGCACGCGGCCGCGGGGGGCGTGGGGTCGTCGTCTGACGATTCTATCGGCTTAAGACCCCAAGGTTGCTCCCGGGGCGCGGGTTTCTGGCCGCTGTTGTACGGCCCAGAGGCCGTCCGGTCAAGCGGTTCGCGGACCGGGGGCTCGCGGTTCTGGTGCCGCAAGGGGCATTTTCAGGCGATTTCCTCTGGTGTGTACGGGTGATGAACGGTTTGGGGTGGGTTTGCATTCAGATCGGTTCGGCAATGGCCGATTGAATGATCATGACCAGCCCCAGCCTGAGCAATGTGAACGTGGCCAACTCGGTGAGCATGGCCGTGGCCAGCAAGCAGTTGGACCAGGCCCGGGCCGAGGGCCAGGCGATCAACAGCCTGATCGAGAGCGCGGCCAGCGTGGCTCAGGCCAGCCGGGGAGCGGTCTCGGCAAGCCCGGGAGTGGGTGAGACCGGCGGCGGATTGGACACGACCGGCTGAGGCCACCGCTCTGCCAGACCGGCAGCCCCGTCCATAAATCTACACCAAAGAACATATGAAACCCCGCTGGTGACCCTGCCAGCGGGGTTTTCGATTTCGGCGCGCCCTTTGTATCAGGTTCCTGAGAATCCTTCGGAGGGACCCGATATGACACCCGACAAACTCACCACCGCCGCCCAGCAGGTGCTCGCCGCCGCCCAGGCCTCGGCCATGGGCGCGGGGCACGCCGAGGTCGGCTCGCTGCACGTGCTCGCCGCCATGTTGGACGACCCGAATGGCCCAGCCGGCTCGATCCTGGCTAAGGCCGGCGTCCGGGCCGACCGCGTGTCGCAGGTCGCCCAGGCCGAATTGAAGAGCCTGCCGACAACGTCCTCGGCCGCGGGCCAGACGGGCCGGGAGATCATGGGCCTGCTCCAGAAGGCCGACGCGAAGGCCAGGGCGATGAAGGATTCGTACATCGCCACCGAGCACCTGCTGCTGGCGTGCGCCCAGGAGGGCGGGGCCAAGCGCGTGCTCGAGACGGTGGGGGCCAAGGCCAAGGACATCGAGGAGGCGATCACCCAGATCCGCAAGGCAAGCGGCGTGCAGAACGTGACCGACCAGAACGCCGAAACGACCTACGAGGCGCTCAAGAAGTACGCCGTCGACCTGACCGAGAAGGCCCAGCAGGGCAAGCTCGACCCGGTCATCGGCCGCGACGAGGAGATCCGCCGCACCATGCAGGTGCTCAGCCGGCGGACCAAGAACAACCCCGTGCTCATCGGCGAGCCGGGCGTGGGCAAGACGGCCATCGCCGAGGGGCTCGCGCTGCGGATCGTCAACGGCGACTGCCCCGAAGGCATGCGCGACAAGCGGATCATGGCGCTCGACGTCGGCCAGTTGCTCGCGGGCGCGAAGTACCGCGGCGAGTTCGAGGAACGGCTGAAGGCGGTTCTCCGGGAAGTCACTGCGAGCGAGGGCGAGGTCATCCTCTTCATCGACGAGTTGCACACCATCATCGGCGCTGGTGCGGCCGAGGGCGCGGTGAGCGCGGGCAACCTGCTCAAGCCCGCGCTGGCCCGCGGCGAGCTCCGGTGCATCGGCGCCACCACGCTGGACGAATACCGCAAGCACATCGAGAAGGACGCGGCCTTCGAGCGACGGTTCCAGCCCATCCTCGTGGGCGAGCCGAGCGTCGAGGAGACCGTCGCCATCCTGCGCGGCTTGAAGGAACGCTACGAGGCCCACCACGGCGTGCGTATCCAGGACGGCGCGATCCTGGCCGCCGCCCAGCTCAGCCAGCGGTACATCGCCGACCGCTTCCTGCCCGACAAGGCTATCGACCTGATCGACGAGGCCGCCAGCCGGCTGCGCATCGAGAACGACAGCATGCCCACCGAGCTCGACGAGCTCCGGCGACGCATCATGCAACTCGAGATCGAGCGCGAGGCGTTGAAGCTCGAGGAATCCAGCGACGGCAGCGCCAAGGAGTTGGCTCGCATCGAAAAAGAGCTCGCCGAGCTGCAGGAGAAGAACCGTGCGTTGACCAGCGAGTGGGAGGCGGAGAAGGCCGAGCTCGATCAGGTCAAGAGCATCAAGGAGACCATCGACGCCAAGCGTGTCGAGCTCGAGCAGGCCCAGCGGCGGGGCGACCTGGAGACCGCCGCCCGCATCCAGTACGGCGAGATGCGCGAGCTGGAGGCCGAGCTGGCCAAGGCCGATAGTGCGCTGCGCGAGAAGGCCAAGCAGGGCGATTTGCTCGTGAAGGAGGAGGTCGACGCCGAGCAGGTGGCCGAGGTGGTGGGGCGATGGACCGGCATCCCGGTGTCACGCCTGGTCGAGAGCGAGCGCGACAAGCTGACGCGCATGGAAGAGCACCTCCGCGAGCGCGTGGTGGGGCAGGACGATTCGCTCCGCCTGGTCGCCGACGCCGTGCGGCGAAGCCGGGCGGGGCTGGGCGATCCCGATCGCCCCATCGGCAGTTTTCTGTTCCTCGGCCCCACGGGCGTGGGCAAGACCGAGACCTGCAAGGCGCTCGCGCGATTCCTGTTCGACACCGAAGAGGCCCTCGTACGGATCGACATGAGCGAGTACATGGAGAAGCACGCGGTCAGCCGACTCATCGGCGCACCCCCCGGGTATGTCGGCTACGACGAGGGTGGCGCGCTCACCGAGGCCGTGCGGCGTCGTCCCTACTGCGTGATCCTGCTCGACGAGGTCGAAAAGGCGCACCCGGACGTGTTCAACGTGCTCCTGCAATTGCTCGACGATGGCCGCCTGACCGACGGCCAGGGACGAACGGTCGACTTCCGCAACACAATCGTCGTCATGACCAGCAATCTGGGCAGCCAGAAGATCCAGCAGATGACCGAGCAGGGCGCCGAAGACTGGGAGGTCGAGGCCGCGGTGCGCGACCTGATCCGCCATGGGCCCGGTGTGGACGTCGCGGGCAAAGGGCTCACGCCCGACATGGAGAGCGGGGAGATGAACGCGCGACTGAACGTGGACATGCGCGGCGCGTTCTTCCGGCCCGAACTGCTGAACCGCATCGACGAGATCGCCGTGTTCCACCAGCTCAAGAAGGACCAACTCGGCGCTATCGCCGACATCCAACTCGAGCGGTTGCACAAGCGGCTGGCCGATCGGGACATGACGCTCGAACTGACCGACGCCGCCAAGGCCCAACTCGCCAGCGAGGGCTGGGACCCGGCCTACGGCGCTCGCCCCCTCAAGCGGGCCATCCAGCAACGGATCGAGAACCCGCTGGCCAGCCGGATCCTGGCGGGCGAGTTCGGGGCGGGGGATTCGATCCTGGTGGATGTGCAGGGAACGATGTTCACCTTTACCAAGGTCGGCAGCTCTGCGCCGGCGGCGGGGTGATGTGAACCCGAACGCCAGCGCGGCGTAGCGTTGGCATGCCCAGCGATCAGCCCAATCAATCAGCCACTCCACCGACCCGCGCGATGCTCTCGCGCGGGTTTGCATTCGTGGGCTGGGCGGCGGCCATTGGGCTGCTGCTGGCCCTGCTTATGGCCCGTCTGGTCGATGGCGGCCCAACTCCGCTGGCGTTCATGGCCTTGCTCGTGCAGACGTTCGCCTTCCACGCCGGTCTTGCGGTGGCGATGCTCTTGCTCATCGCGCTCGTGTTGCGGCGTTGGAAGCTCGGTGTGGCCCTGTTGCTGGGTGTACTTGTGACCATCGGGCCGCTGGGTCTGCGCGTAATGCGGTCGGATGCAACTGCCGTGGATGATGACGGCACGCTGACGCTACTGAGTTGCAACCTGTGCTACGGCCGGGCCGACCCTGATCGGCTGATCGCATGGATCGACGAGATTGATCCGGACGTGATTGTTCTGCAGGAGTATGGCGGGGAATGGCCAGAAGTAGTCGATGCGCACCTACGCGAGCGATACCCGCATGTGTGGGAGGAGCCTCGACCAGACGCCTTCGGGCAGGCGACCCTGAGCAGGTCGGCCCTGGTCGGGGTGACGCGAACAGTGTGGCCGGGATATTGGGATATTCCGTCAGCACGGATGACGATCGAGCACGAACAACGACGCGTTGATGTAACCAATGTGCACGTCTATCCGCCTGTCGGGTTGAGCTGGTTCGCACAGCAGGGCCATCAATTGGCACGGCTGAGTGTCGATGCGGAAAAGAGGCTGGGCGAGTTTGACTATTCCAGTGGCCACAGAGATGTACAAGGCGCGGTACTGATTGGTGACTTCAATGCGCCTTGGGGCACGGGCCATATGCAGCCTCTGAAGGACAAATCACTCGCGTTCGACACGAGATTCCTCTGGGAGGCTCACGAAGAGATTGGCCGCGGTCGCGGCACTACTTGGGGGCCCAGACGTGGTGTACTCTCGCTCGCCCCGGGCATCCGCCTCGACCACGCCGTCTACGGCGGCGAACTCGAACCGGTCTTCTCGGTAGTCGGCCCAGACGTTGGCAGCGACCACCGCCCAATTGCCGCCGGCTTCCGCTGGCGATCGCCTGATTAACCCCCGCCCAGCGGATCCATCTCGAACTCCGGTGCCCGCGTGATCACCGTGCCGCAGTTCTTGCAGGTGCGGCCATCTTCAGGGCCGTCCCAGAAGCCGTCCATCACCTTGTGCAGGTCGCGGTCGATGTGCTTGAGCAGGAACTGGGCCTCGTGCACGAGCGTGTCGCACTTGGGGCAGTACCAGCGCAGGCCGTCCTTGTGGGGGTTGCCGTTTTCGTCGAAGCCGCGCGGGAACTCGACGATCAGGCCGAGCGTGTCGGCCGGTCGCTGCGGGCGGTGGGGCACCCAGCGGGGCAGCAGGAAGAGCTCGCCCTCGCGCACGATCACGTTGTGCGGCTCGCTGCCATCGAGCGGGCGGACGCGGACGGCGATGTCGCCCTTGAGCTGGTAGAACAGCTCTTCAGTCGCGTTGACGTGGTAATCATTGCGCGTGTTGGGGCCCTTGGACACAAAGATGATGGCGTCGCTGCTCTCGTGGAAGAACTGCTTGTTCATCACCGGCGGCGTGAACGCCTCGGGATGCTCGTCGATCCACTTGAGCAGGTTGATGGTGGGGAAGGCTGTCGTCGCTTGCGTCATGGGAGTCTCCTGACGGGCCTGCTGGCCTCCACGCGCGATTCTACACCTATTGGCCTTGCTTGGCGTCACCCACGACCCGGCCCAGCCCCTCGGCCAACCGCCTCGCATCGGCATCGCTCAGCCGCATGATTACGGGCCAGAAGCTGTTGGCCTCGTCCTGCACCACCAGCGTGGGGCCGGGCTGGCGGTTGTAGTTGGTCTGGATGCGCAGGCTGATGGCCTCGCCCTCGATCGCCAGCCTCGTGCCGTCGAGTTCGTAGGGGTTGGTGTAGAGGCCCAGCTGGGTCCGGTCCATCGTGTTGCCGGCCTGGGCCTCGAGGATGGACGCGAGCGACGCGTGGGCCGTGCGGGCGGCGCTCGCGTTGAGCTCCAGGCGCAGGGGCTGGTTGTCGCCGTTGCGGGCGATGATCATCGCGCCGCCGCCCTCGAGCGCCTGGACCGAAAGGTCGGATGCATCGAGCAGCACCGACTTGAACTCGGTGACTTCCAGCCCTTCCAGGTCGATCAACGCCCGCGCCCGCGAGGCCTCGATGCCCAGCAGTTCCATCTCGAGCGTGCCGGCCATCGCGTCGGGCCGCCAGCGCGTATTCGTCAGGACCGCGATCATCGCGTCGCGATCGGGATAGCGGCGCAGCTCGGCCATGTATCCACGCGTACCTCCACCATGGCGGCGGCGGGCCGTGCCGTCCGGGGCCGCGTCGGCGAACCACCCGAGGGCCATCGGCTGGCCCTTGCTCCAGGCGATCGAGTCCATCACTTCGAGCGATTCGGCGTCCAGCAGCACGCCCGGCGTCGTGATGGCTGCATGGAACTTCGCGAAATCTCGGACGCTCGTCAGCACGCCGCCCGCGCCGCGGAGCCCCCAGCCCCAGCCGTCCTCGAGCAACCCGCGACGAGCAAACCCGCCGCGTCCGGCCACCTCGCGCATCGTGAAGCGTTCGGGGTCGAGGCCGTCGCCGGTGAGGAAGCCCGTGCCGTCCATGCCCGCGGACTCGAAGATGTTCTCGCGCACGTACGCCTCGAACTCCATCGCGCTGGCCTTTTCGACGGCGGCGGCGAGCACGACGTAGCCCGCGTTGCTGTACGCCCAGCGCTCGCCCGGCGCGCTCGCGAGTTCGCTCGCCAGCGCAAGGCGCACCGCCTCGTCGCGATCGGGAAAGTCCAGCCGCTGGATGGCGACGCGGTCGTCCAGCCCGGAGGTGTGCGTCAGCAACTGGCGAAGAGTGATGCCCCGCGTCGCCGGCGTGGTGCTCGCCTCGCCAAAGAGCGCTTCCATGGTCGCGTCGAGCGTGAGCGTGTCCTGCTCGACCAGTTGCAGGATCGCGATCGCCGTGATGGGCTTGGAGATCGACCCGATGTCGAACAGGCTGCGCTCGTCGATGGGCCGCAGGTCCTCGGCGTTCTGGAAGCCGAAGCCCTCGGCCAGCACCACCTCGCCGCCATCGATCACCAGTACGGCGCCCCAGAACTGGCCCAGGTGCTCGCGGTGGACGGCGTCCCGGTAGGCGTCGCTCTCGGCCTGCGTCCGGGCCGTTGCCGCGGGCGCCAGGGAGAAGAGGGCGATCGTGAAAAACGTTGCGATGGGTCGCATGGGGCGTGCCTCCTTATCGGTCGTGACCTTAGTACAGCGTGGCTCCGTGCGGTGTTCGGTGGTCTCGGGGCGGGCCTTCGTGGCGTCTCGATCGGAGCACATGGGCGTTCTGACGGTGTATTCGTGCTTCCTTTTGGAATGTCAGGAGCTCCGGACGGAACAAAAGGAGTTCCCTGCGGAGCAAAAGGAGTTCCTTTTGGAGCAAAAGGAGCTCCCTGAGGAGCAAAAGTAATTCCTTTTGGAGTAAAAGGAGCTCCTTGAGGAGCAAAAGGAGCTCCCTGCGGAGCATCTTCCCACGCCGAGAAGCCCTGCCCGCGTCCCAGACGGGCTCAAGATGCGATCGCACCGCTATCCTGACGCCAAGGGGGAACCCGCTATGCCCGAGCCCAACCAGTTCGATCCGGCGTTCTTCGTCGAGCGGCTCCGGACGTTTCCGGACCTTCTGGCCGCCATCCTCGCCGACGCGATCGGTGGGGGTGGGGGGCGGCCCGGGGCCGACTGGCGCTGGAAGCCCGGTCCCGATCACTGGGCGATCGCCGAGATCATGGGCCACCTGGCCCGCGAGGAGCGCGAGGATTTTCGTCCCCGCCTCGAACGCACGCTGCGCGACCCGGCCGAGGCGTGGCCCACGATGGACCCGCAGGGCGACGTTGCGAAGTTCAAGGACCTCGATGGCGACCCGCGCGTATTCCTTGAAGAATTCACGAAGCTGCGGCAACAGAACCTGGAATGGCTCGCATCCCTCGGCCCGCTCGACGCGATCGACTGGCGCCGGGCGCACCACCACCCCAAGGGATTCGTCATCCACGCCGGCGACCTGCTGGCGAGCTGGGCCGACCACGACACGCTGCACGCCCGGCAACTCATCAAGCGGCGCCACCAGTTGATCGAGCGGGCGGCGGGGGGGTTCGGGTGCTTGTATGCCGGGGAGTGGTAGATGAAGAAGTGGATCTTTTTTTGGACATCGCTTGTGCTGGCGATGCACGCGATGGCGCAGGATCGCGACATCGAATATTTCGAGTCGCCATATCTCCAGCAATGGCAGGAGCACGTGGAAGCTGGGCAACCGTCGGCAGCCCATAGCGATGCAGATCAATGGGACGCCGTTCGTGAGGTCCATCAGGCCGTGGGGAAAATCGCTGAGCAAGCGGACACCACATGGATGGAACTCGAAGCGATGGGGCCGAACCCGCATGACGGCGTCATAAAGGACCGATCCATCGCGATCTATCGTACGTTGTGTGAGGCTGGCCTCTTCGAGCTTTCCGAGAAGCTCGCTGCAGTCGAAAAGGCGTACCGGCCCCTCCCCCCCGATACCAATATGCTCATCGGTCTGCTCGTGCCAGAGGTTGGGACGACCCGCTTGCTCGCCGCCGCGCAGCGGCTGCGCATCCACGTTGAGTCTGCCAGCACCGATCGGTTCCGTGAGTGCGGAACGGCCGCCGTTGAGTCGCTCCGGACGGCCCGGCTGCTCTCGTGGCAAGGAACGGTCATCGATCGGATCGTGGCACTTGAGACTTCCACGCGTGTGCTTGAAGTGTTGTCTTCGTCGCTCCGCGAGCAGGACACGTGGGATGCCGCGTGGCTGGCAACGCTCGACGCCAGGCTCGTCGAGGCTGGCACGGGCTGGGCTCCATTCGAGTTCTCGATCCAGGGCGACCGCCTGATCGTCCTGGACTTGCTGCGCCAGGTCCATGGTGAAGATGGGACGTTCCTGCCCGAACGCATGGTCGAACTCGAGCTTGGAAGCGAGGGCCAGCGGACGCGAGAGGACTTCGCAAACGCCTATCGAGGACCGATGCAGGAGTCGATCGAATGGTACGATCGCATGACCCGCGCTGGCATTCGATGCGCGGCCGCGACCGGGCCAGACATCCGGCAGAGAGAAATCGAGTACTGGATTCTGCTCGGCGAACGCGACTGGTTGACCGACAATGCCGATGGTCGGCGGCTCGTGATGGAGCCACTGCTCTCTAACAGCCTCAACGTGCTGAAGAAGGAACGGCGGTACCGCATCACCCTCGCCGGCGCCCGCGTCGTGCTGGCGATCGAGCGATATCGCCTCACGAACAGCACGTTCCCCGAATCACTTGGCGAGCTCGGCGACCTGCTGCCCGATGGCCTGGATGTGGATCCCGTGACCGAGCAGCCCTGGGAGTATCAGCGGACGGGTGCCGGCTATACCCTTGCAAGCCGCGCGCTGCCGGGGCACGAGACCCATGAAGCGACCGATGCGGACCCACTCGCGGGCGTGCGGATCGTCCCGTAGCGATTGACCGCACCGCTCGTCCTGGAGAAAGCCGAGCGCATGAACCCGTACCTCATCGGCTGGATCACCGGTGCCGGCACCGTGCTCGTCCCGATCATCGGGATCTGGTTCATCCTGCCGTGGATCCGGTGCTTCGTGTGCCATTGCCCGATGGATCTGGGCCGGGTCGTGGGCATGCGCCTGCGGCGTACGCCGGTCACGCTGCTGTGCGATGCGTACATCGCCCTGCGCAAGGGCGGGGTGGACGTGGGCCCGGCCACGCTGGACCAACTCGAGAACATCTGGCTTGCCCACCCCGGCCTGTTCACGACGCCCGAAGCGTTGATCGAGGCGTACGAGCGTGAGCAACCCGACGGCTGACACGCCCGGACGCAGCACTACCGCGTGCGGATCCGCCCAGAGTACCGGTACGCCGATGGGTAGCTGCCATACCCCCGGGTCGTCGGGCGGTACGTCGACCGGCCGAAGGCGGCATTGGGGTTGTACACATATGTACCGCTCGTGGGGCTCACGCGGTAGGGCGAGGGCGAGCGGTATGAGGCGCGGGGCACGTACGAGTTTCGGCCGCCGAACGTGTAATTGTGATATCCACGGCCATCAACCCGCGTGTTGACGCGCGTGTTGAAGTCCAGCGCGTACTGGCCGGCCACGTAGCTGGCGCTCACGGCCAAGGCGGCGAGGCAGGCCAACAGGGCGATGGACCCGGTCTTGCGTGGGGTGTTCGTGTCTTGTCGCATCAGCGCACCTCCAGCATCTTGACGTCGCCGATCAGCGTCTCGTTGGGGCCAATGCCCGCCTCGGGTTGGCCGTAGCCGCCGTACGCCAGCGCGGGCGGGACGGCGAGCTGCCACCAGTCGCCCGGGCGCATCTTGCTCAGCAGCTCACGCACGCCGGGGGTCAGGTCGCGTAGATGCAACTCGACCGATTCGCCCTCGGAGAAGACGCGGCCATCGAGCAGCGCGCCGCGGAACGTCACGACGACGGTGGCGTCCTCGCCCGCCGGATCGTGATCGCCGCGGCCCGTCTCCATGACGCGGTACTGCGCGCCGCTGGGAAGTGTCACCGAGCCGGGCTGGTTCTGGAAGCTCTCGTGGAACGCGTTTGAGCGGGCCAGGTTGCGGTCGTGCAGGGCCTTGAAGTCTTCATCGGATTCGAGCCGCTTGGCGGTGCGGCGGGCCTGCACGGCGTCGTGGGCGGCGGCCAGGGCGTCCTGCATCGCGGCCTCGTCCAGGGTCGCATCCTGGCCGTTGATGGCGGCGGTGAATCCCTCGACGATGCGGGCGCTGTCGACTTGCACGCCGTCGTCGTCCAGGCCGAGGCGGACCTCTTCGCCCAGCATGTAGCCCACGGCGTAGGCCACGTCGTTGGCGTTGGCCAGGCCCACGTGATCTTGCTGGATCGTTGGGTTGGTGGTGGGCGAACTGCGCACCGCGCCGGCGCAGGCGATCGCCGCGCCCGTAGCGATGATGAGGGTCAGGGCGGACGTGGTTCGTGCATTCATGGTCGGCTCCAAGGTGTGCGGTGAAACGAAAACTTCGGGTTATCCGAGGTCGAGGTCTGCCAGGGCCTGGTCGCTCACGCGGATCAGCCCGATACGAGCGTAGTCAAGATCGATCGTGGTCCACAGCGCGGCGCTGATCAGAATCGCCAGCGGCACGGTCATCGAGAGGTTCCGCCGGCCGATGAGCCCGCAGCCGTAGCCGATGCAGCCGAGGGCCAGCACCGCGCACAGCCCCAGCAGGCCCATGACCAGGGCCGGAAGGTGCTTGCGGCCGGCCGCCATCCGCGAGGCGTGCAGGTCCAGCACGTCGTTCACGGGGTTCAGCACGGGCGTGGCCAGCGAAGGGTTGCCCTGCACGCCACCACTGGCGGCGTTCCAGATGCGTTCATGGAAGCCCGCGACGCGTTGCAGGGCCGCCTGGTTGATTCCGATGTGCAGGTGGGCCGAGACCTCAAGCCGATCGGCGACGTACTCGCGAAGAGCGGAACGCAGATCCTCGGCGTACGGATCAGCGAGCAGGTCGGCCCGCAGGTACGCGGTGGAGATGGCGTTGGCCTCGGCGGTGATCAGGTCCTGCCGCTCGATGTATCGCCCGGCGGCCCCGGCGAAGCTAAAGCCCAAGAGCAACCCGAGCAAGCCGAGCGTCGCGCCCAGGATGGCTCCGGCTTGGGCGCCGGATCCCGAATCGGCACTGCGCCAGTCGGCGCGGATGGCCTTGCGAGCGAATTGGTAGCCCCCCTCGACGGCCAGCACCAGACCCACGACGAGGGACAACGCGACGAGGGCTTCGATCATATGAGTTCACCCTGCGAGTGCCGCCCCGGGCTATCGCGAGCCCTCGGGTCCGGCGTCATGCGATTGTTCGCCGGCCGGAGGGGGCGCGTCGCTCACGCAGCGGAAGCCCAGGTGGCTCATCGCCGAATCGGGCGGGGCGGCCATGCGGGCGCTGGGGCGGTAGCTGGCGCAATAGCTGTCGTTGCACAGGAACGAGCCGCCCCGGTGCACGCGGCTGATGGGCGATCGCGGGTTGCGAGGATCGACCGCGCCCTCGGGGCCGATGGGGTTCACGATCGCAACGCCGGGGTTGGCGGCCACGCGTCGGGCGTATTCGTCGTAGCGGAACTTGTCCGAGCACCACTCCCACACGTTGCCGGCCATGTCGTAGAGGCCGTAGCCATTGGCCGGGTAGCTCTTGACGGGCGCGGTGCGATCGTGGCCATCCTCTGTGGTGTTGGCGTCGGGGAAGTGGCCCTCCCATGTGTTCGCATGGGACGGACCGATCGGCTCGTCGCCCCACGTGTTCACCTTGCCGTCCAGCCCGCCGCGGGCGGCGAATTCCCACTCGGCCTCGGTCGGCAGACGCTTGCCGGCCCACTGGGCGTACGCCACCGCGTCGTCCCAGGCGATGTGCACGACCGGGTGGTCCATGCGGTCGTCGATGTTCGTGCCCGGCCCCTCGGGGTGTTTCCAGCACGCGCCGGTGGTCCAGGTCCACCACAGGTCGAAGCGGCGGAGGTCGACCGGGTGGTCGGGCGGGGTGAACACGAGCGAGCCGGGTTGCAGGTTCTCTTCGGGCGGCTTGGGCGTGCCGGGGGGGAGTTGGGCCTTGATCTCCTCCCAGTCGACTGGCCGCTCGGCGATGGTCTGGTAGCCCGTGGCGTCGACGAACGCCTTGAACTGGGCGTTGGTGACCTCGGTGGTGTCGATCCAGAAGCCGTCGACACGCACGCGGTGCACGGGCGCCTCATCGGGCCGGGCCAGCGGATCGGTCGAGCCCATCGAGAACTCGCCGCCGGGGATGTAGACCATTCCTTCAGTAGCATTTGCGCCTTCGGCGTCTGGCTGTGTGAACGCCGCGAACCGAAGTGTGGCGGCGTCCGGGGGCGCGCAGCATGGCGCAGGCTCGGCGGGTTGGCCGGCTTGGGCGAAGAGGGTGGCGATGGCGGCCAGGGCGAACATGGACAGATCTTACGGGAAGATCGCCTTCCATTCCTCGGCCATGTCGACCACCACCCAGCCACGCTCGTCGGCCTCGTCGAGCCCGCGCTTGAGCTGGCCGATGTGCGAGTCGCGGTCGTAGGCCCACTCGCGGTCGGCGTCGGTATGGTGCACGATCATGGCGAAGCGTGCCCCATCGCCCGCGGTCGTGTACTCGAGCATCTGGAAGTCGCCGTCGGAGTTACCCGCGGCGAAGACGGGACGG
>JAUHYE010000067.1 GCA_030426395.1 Phycisphaerae bacterium | reverse complement strand
CCCGAGCCCGTGTTCTGGCAACCTCTCGTGCGGTGGCATCGAGTGGGGCCGCCTCCCGCGGGCCGGGCCGCGGGCTATTCGAGCCATCGGCTGGCGAGGATCCGCCCGGGCGCGTCATCGGCCAGCGCTTCATCTAAAAGCGTGGCGATCTC
Organism: Phycisphaerae bacterium; assembly: GCA_030426395.1. GTDB lineage: Bacteria > Planctomycetota > Phycisphaerae > Phycisphaerales > UBA1924 > JAHCJI01. Next base: position 17,551 of record JAUHYE010000067.1, on the reverse strand, counting down.
GGGCGGCTCGGGGGGATGGGGATCATCGAAATCATCTGGATTTACCGGGGGATTTGTCGGGGGATTTGTCGTGACATTGGCCGGCGGCGTGATCAGCGCGGGCGAGGGCTGGTGCGGGGGTGGAGGCTCCTGCGTCCGCGGCGCGTGGGACTCGGGCCGGCCGGGCGCGCCCGCCGGCTGCGGGGCCGGCTGATCGGCCGGGCCGGCCAGGATCGCCACCACCTCGTGGCGCCACAGCCGATCGGCGGAGATCAGCCGCGGCCCGAACTCGTCGGTCAGCGAAACACCACTGGGACCGCCGGGCAGCTTCCCGACAGCCTGGATCGCCAGGTCCTCGGCCTCGCGCCAGCAGCCGGCGGCGAGCAGGACCTCGGCGTACCGCACGCGCGGGCGGGCGTTGTTGCTCTTGGGTTCGGCGACCGACGCGGCCTTGGGGCCCTCGTTCGCCGTGTCCTTTGATTCGCTGGGCTTGGCCTCCTCGCCCCCACCACCCCCATCACCATCCGGCTGGGGCTCGACGCGGATCAGGCATCGCCAGCCGGTCACCCCTAAGTCGCGGCCATCATCATCGAGGTTCCGCTCGACATCGATGTTCAGCGTCATGCCCCACAGGTCTACTAAGGCCTCGGAGACCTCCTCGGGCCCGGGCAGCTCGGGGCGATCGTCGGGGGTCAGCAGCACGCTGCGGTGCTCGTGGCTCACGGCGTCGGCGGCCATCACCTCGACCAGCGGCCGGCCGTCGGGCTTCCTGGCCCGTCCGGCGGACCCGTTCTCCGCCCCACCGCCGAGATTCCCAAGCTCGAAGGCCGCCAGCAGCCGATCGACCCGTTCCTTCTCGCTGGTCTCGACGCGCACGGTCAGCACCTTGTGCTCGTCGAGGAAGAAGTACATGAACGGCTCCTCGCTCATCGCGCCGAAGCCGCAGAGACCGTCCTCAAAGAGGAACGGCTCGTACCACCGCAGGCCGTCATAGAGGCTCTCGATCCCCACCAGCTCGTAGGCGATGTACGGGTCGATCTCGCGGAACGCGTCGTTGCCCAGCACGTCCAGGATCGGGTACACCCGCCCGGGCAGCAGGCTCAGCAGGGCCGAGCACAATGGCCGCAGCCGCTCGGCCGACACGAGAACTTCATAGACGTACCGATCGGGCCACTCCTCCCACTCCTCGTCGCCGTCGGCGGGCTCGAAGTCGACGGTGTAGCCGCTCTTGGGCGCGATGGGCTCGACGGGGTAGACGCCCAGGGGGAAGGCGAAGCCGTTGACTCGGACGCGTTCGAGGGCGGGGTTGAGCAGGCATCGGTGCATCGGGCGATGGTATGGGGTGTGGTTGGGGCGGGCTGTGGGGTCGTGGGGGTCGGCGATCCCGCGCGCGGCCGTTCGACCGAAGCGGAAGAGAGCCGGAGAGCCCCCCCGCTCCCGCGCTCGGCCCCCGTTCGGCGTCACCCCCCGTGGGAGCGCCCGAGGGCCGGTTATCTGGGGACGAATCGTTTTTCAGCGTTGCAAAACGGTTTTGCAAGCTTGCTGAGGAGCTCGGCAAGCCTGCAAAATAGTTTTGCAAGCCTGCTGCGGAGCTCGGCAAGCCTGCAAAATGGTTTTGCAAGCCTGCTGAGGAGCTCGGCAAGCCTGCAAAATGGTTTTGCAAGCCTGCCGCGGAGCTCGGCAAGCCTGCGAAATGGTTTTGCAGGCCTGCCGAGGAGCTTGGCGGGCCTGCAAAACACCCCGGCACGCCCGAAACACGCGGCCGACCACCCCGGTACATTGGGAGAGGCCGGCGCGCCCGTGCTCGCGCTCGACACCCTGTCGACATCCTGTGGCACTCGGCCATGATCGTCGAACTGCGGGCGCTCGAGCCACTGGGCGCCGGCCCATCGCAGGGCGTGGCAAACCCGCTCGGGTTCGCGTATCGCATGATGGAGGAGATCCGAGATGCGAGAGAAACGCAGTATCCTGCTCGCCGTGCTCGCCGCAACGGCGCTCTTCGTCCCGTGCGCCCGTGCCCAGGACGTGCTCGTCGCCATCGGCGGCAGTCGGCCGAGCCCGATCAGCCAGGCCTTGCGCGACCTGGGCATCGACTTCGAGGGCGGATCGGGAGCGGAAGACTTCCTGATGAAGCTGCGGTCGCGGGCGTGGGACCTGGTCGTCATCCAGACCCTCAACCGCTTCCTGCCCATGTACGAGGCCGACATCCTGGCCGAGCTCGAAGCCCACGTCGATCGCGGCGGCAAGCTGCACTTCCAGATCGCCGACCTGGAGAACATGCCCGACGGCTGGTACGACCTGCTGGGGCTGGAGGGGGCGGTGGACCTGGAGTTGCCGCTGAGCCGGATCGAGTTCGCGCCGCCGAAGCATCCATCGGTGCCGGGGGGCGGATTCCTGACGCTCCGCGAAGATACCTACCCGCCCGACTACGGCGATGCGCTCGTCCCCGCGCCGGGATCAACCGTGACACAACGCTTCATGGTCGATCATCGCGCTTCGACGGTCCTCTCACGCTCCGGCCGTGTGATTGTCAATGGCCAGCAATGGGATAACTGGGAATTTGCGTCCGGAGCGAGTTTGGCGGGCAACCAGATCCGCTGGCTCCTGCGTTGCCCGGCCGACCTGGACCTGGACGGCCAGACCACGATCAGCGACTTCCTGGTGTTCCAGAACCTGTTCGACTTGCAAGACACCGCGGCGGATGTGGATGGCGATGGGCAATGGACGGTGTTCGACTTCTTGGAATTCCTGACCCAGTTCGAGCTCGGCTGCCCGTAGCGCATCGCCCGACTAAGCCTACCCGTTCTTGTCTCGCAGCGGGTAGCGCATCACCACGCGGCTGGGCATCGGCGGGTGCTCCACCACCACCCGCATGCAATGGAAGTCCTGCGGCGACCAGCAGGCCCGCTCGAACACGGTGTGCATCACCGCGGCGTACTGGTCGGCCAGGGGCGTCGACAGGTCGGCCCCGCGCCCCAGGTGCACCGCCCTCTCGTTGATGGGCAGCCGGCCCGACTCGGGAAACTCGGGAACGCCAAGCCACGCGCCGCCGTGCACCGACGCCTCGGCGCCGAGCGCCTCGGGCATGTCCTTGTGCACCAGCAAATCGAACATCAGCGTCTCGATGGGCATCGACACCGCGGCGGCGAGCCAGGCGGTATCATCGGGCTTGGTCGCGTAGCGCGGCACGTCGCGCCGGTAGCCGAAGCCGAAGAAGCAGCCGAACTCGCCGGTCTTGCCCACCGGCCCATCGCCAACCTCGTAGATGAGCCCGTCGCCCTCGCCCTTGATGTGGATCTCGGGCATCGGCCCGCGCGTGAACGAGGTCATCAGGCCCTCGGGCGCGCCTGGCGTTTCCTCGATCGAGAAGCGCTGCACCTCGCCCTCGAACTCGTAGCGACCCAGGCGGAAGACCGGCCACCGCGGGATCGGCCGGAACCGCCGCACACCCTGCATCCCCGCGACGAGCATGACGTCGAGCATGTCGGGGTCGTCGGCGCTGGGCGCCAGCACCTGGGCCGAGACACGCGCCCTGGCCAGCACGCCCCAGATGCCCGCGTTGCCGCGGAACGCGAGCTTGCGGCTCTTTTCCAACCCGGAGCTTCCCATGCTGTCGAGCATGAGGTCCATCATCGCGCGATCGCCGCCGTGGGTGGCCACCATCGACTCGATCGCCGCGATGGCGACCCGCGCACGCGAGAGCGAGGCCTGGCTCGCGCCCGCCTTCCCGGTGGCGTCGAGCACCAGGTCCAGCCCGGCCATCCCCGGAAGCAAGGGCAGCGCCTCGAACGCGTCCTCGGCCTGGAGCACCCGCGAGATCTTCCACGTCAGGTTCTTATTGAGGTCCAGCTTCCGCGAGACGTCCTGCGGCTTGTCGGGATCGGCGCCAACCTGGTGGTACAGGTCCAGCAACGCCCCCCGAAGCTCACGCACGGCCTCGCGGCAGTGCTCCTGGAACGTCATGGCGGTGGTCGTCGTCAAAGCAGGCTCTCGATAGTTCGCGTTTTGATAGGAAACCATGGCATCCCGTGGCCTCCGCTGCCCGATGATAGTCGAAATCCGACACTCCCGCAACATTTTTCTGAGATTTTCCCCAGGGAAAGTTGCAGGGGATGGATCCTCGCGGTATAACTCTCCGAATCGGATCGTCCGACAGGGGTCCGGAGGCCCCATTAACCCGGAGCGAGAGCGCCCGGGCCACCCCAGAGAGCGAGCCGCGAAACGGCTCGGGAGCAAACAAGATGCAATACCGAACCGCCCGACTCGGCACCACCGCGGCCGCCGCCCTGCTTTCCATCGCCGGCCTTGCCAGCGCCCAGGAGTTCTTCACCATCCCCGTCGGCCAGGGCCTGGCCGACGACGTCAGCAACACCGGCGTCGTCAGCGGCTCGGGCGGCTTCGGCGGCCAGTACTGGATGTGGACCGCCGGCACCGGCCCGGTCCAGATCGGCGGCACGACCCCCGGCGACGGCGTGGGCGGCCAGGGCAAGATCTCCAGCGACGGCCTGTTCATCAGCGGCACCACCTTCAACGCCGCCCAGGGCTGGCACGAGATGTCGCGCTACGACGTCACCACCGGCGAGTGGACCGGCTTCGGCATGATCCCGGGCATCGGCCAGCAGATCGACGCCGAGGTCTCCAGCGGCTGGGCCATCTCGGGCGACGGCCGCCACGTGGTCGGCCTGGGCTGGACCACCGAGGGCACCGCCGACACCCACGCCATGCAGTGGACCGAGGGCGAGGGCATCACCGACCTGGGCAGCGCCACCGTGGGCAACTCGGCCCGCGCCAGCGCTGTGAACCACGACGGCACCGTTGCCGCCGGCTGGCAGGATGGCGCCGGTCGCCAGGGCGCCGCCTGGGTCGACGGCGTGCAGGAACTGATCTTCACCACCAGCGGCACTGCAGCGCAGGAGGCCTTCGACGTCTCCGACGACGGCGTCTGGGTCACCGGCATCGGCATCGGCGCCCGCTTTGGCTCGCCCGGCAACGCCTACCGCTACAACACCACCACCGACACCTACGAGTCGCTGCCCAACCTCACCGTCGGGGCCGAGAGCCGCATGGGCGCGGCCGCCGTCAACGGCGACGGCAGCCTCATCGGCGGTGGCACCTGGGGCCTCGGCCCGGCCACCTTCGGCCGCGGCTTCATCTGGCAGGAGGGCGTGGGCACGATGACCGTGGCCGACTTCCTCGACAGCAAGGGTGTTGTCTACCCCGCGGGCTACACGTTCTCGTTCGTCAGCGCGATCTCGGCGGACGGCACGTGGCTGGCCGGCTGGGGCTACCCCGACACGCTGGGCAACACGCAGACCTGGGTGGTCAACCTGGGCGAGGACACCTGCATCGCCGACATCGACGGCGACGGCGAGCTGACCCTCTTCGACTTCCTCGAGTTCCAGAACCTCTTCGACGCGGGCGACCTGGCCGCCGACTTCGACGGCGACGGCGACCTCACCCTCTTCGACTTCCTCGAGTTCCAAAACGCCTTCGACGCCGGTTGCGAGTAAGCCGACCGTAGCCGCAACCTACTTCCACACATCATCCCATCCCCACGAAGCAAGAAAGAGAGCACATGAACAAGATGATCCTTCTGGGTGTGCTGGCCGCGGCCGGCGTCGCCCACGCCGCCCCCATCACCGTCACCTTCACCGGCGAGGTCGCCTCCAACCGCATCAGCGAGGGTGACCTGGTCGCCGTCTCGGTCGGCGACATCGCCACCGTCTCGTTCCAGGTCGACTCGGACGACTTCTTCGACATCCTGCCCGGCGATCTGCGCAACTACCCGGTCAACGGCGACTCGTTCCTGCTGGACTTCGGCAGCGTCAGCACCACCATGGTGCCCGGCACCGAGGCCTTCTTCACCATCGTCGACGGCTTCCCCGTGTCCGACGGCTTCATCCTCTCCACTTCGCGCACCTCGCCCGGCGGCGTGCCGCTGGTGACCACCCCCCACCAGCTCGGCTGCGACCTGGGCTACGACGGCGCCACGCTCGACTCGCTGGACATCAACGACGCGCTGGGCCTCTATGAGTTCGCCGGCCTGACCCGCTTCAACTTCAACATCTGGAGCATCTTCCCCGACAACATCGGGATGGAGATCAACTTCATCTCCATGGAGATCGCCAGCGACGTCTGCGCCGCCGACATCGACGGCGACGGCGAGCTCACGCTCTTCGACTTCCTCGAATTCCAGAACCTCTTCGATGCCGGCGACCTGGCCGCCGACTTCGACGGCGATGGCAGCCTCACGCTCTTCGACTTCCTCGCGTTCCAGAACGCCTTCGACGCCGGCTGCGAGTAAGCCGGCCCGACACCGTCCCTCTCTCCCTCCCCGATGGCCCACGCCATCGGTGAACCCGCCCCGCCTCGGCTTCGGTCGCAGGCGGGGCAGGTTTTTTGTTGCCCGACTCCATAGCCTCTTGATTCGCCCAACGCCCGCAGGAGGCCCTCCACCATGCCCAACGACGCCGACCTCACGCCCGCACCACCCGCCGCACTGCTGGTCGTGGGCAACACGCGAGCCCGCACGGCCAGCTTCGCGAGCGGCAACGTCCATCACTCGGCCTCGCACGCCGCGAGCGACTCGGCGTCCATCGCCGAAGCGCTGACGCCGTTCCTCGACGACCACCACGGCGCCCCGCTGCTCATCGCCAGCGTCAACCAGCCCGCCGCAAAAGCCGCCGCCACGGCGCTCGAGGGCCGCGTCGAACAGGTCGCCTACGCCGGTTCCGACTTCGCCATCCCGCTGAACACCACCGTCACGCAGCCCAAGCGTGTTGGCATCGATCGCCTGCTGTGCTGCCTGGCCGCGTTCAAGATGGCCGAGCAGGCCTGCATCGTCATCGACGCCGGTACCGCCATCACGGTCGACTTCATCGACGGCGAAGGCACCCACCACGGCGGCGCCATCGCGCCGGGCGTGGGCGCGATGCTCGCCGGCCTCCGTGCCGCGGCGCCAGCGCTCCCCGAGCTCACATCCGCCGAGGCGTTCGCGATCAATCAGTCGGAATCACATCCCTGGGGCGAGGACACCGAGCCCGCGATGGCCCTTGGCGCCAAGGCATCGGCCGTCGGCCTCGTCCACACGCTCGTCGATCGCTTCGCGTTGGCCTACGGCGGCTACCCCCGCGTCATCGCCACCGGCGGCGACGCACTGCCGCTCTTCGAGAACGACGAGATCGTCGAGCATGTGGTGCCGGACCTCCAACTGGCAGGATTGGCGCGCGCGTACGAGGCGATGATCGACGCCGAAGATGACGCTCTAGATTGACGCAATCTAGCGCACCTGCTGCTGCCAGCTCCATTCCAGCGAGTCGTCCAGCGGCTCCACCCGCATCGTGGCACGCAACCGCTCGAACATCGCCGCCATCGCGCGCTGCTCGGCATCGAGGCGCAGCCGCCGCTCGAGGTCGGGCCGAGCCTCCTCGAAGTGCAGCCCGCCGCCCGAGCGCTCGCCCAGCACCAATGCGACAGCAAAGCCCTCGTCCAGCGCCACGACGGGCGTGAGTGAGCCGGTGCTGGTTTCAAATACAGCCTCGCGGAACGCGTCGGGGTACGTCGCGTCGTAGCGACCAACCGGATCGAGCAGACCGCCTCGGGACGCCGACACGTCGCTGCTGTTCTCGGTGGCAAGGATCATGAACCGCGCCTCTCCGCTGGCACGCGATTGCGTCAACGCGGCCGCCACCTCCGCCCGATGCCGCGCAACGTCGCGCTCGCTGGCCATCACCAGCACACGCACCTCGCGCCGCGTGCCGTGCAGCACCTCGTACAAGCGAACAACCTCGGCCTCGCCCGGCTTCGCCACATCGGCCGCGGTCAGCTTGCGGGCGAGCGCGTTGCGGCGCAGCAATCCATCGAACCACTGCGGGCCCCACCCTCGCCGCGCCCGGGCCTCGGCCACCACGCGCCCCCGCTGCTGCCTGTCCGTGAGCCCGGTACCGATGAGCGCCTGCTCGACGACCTCACGCTCGGCCCGCATGTCGTCCTCGCTCACGCGAACGCCTCGACGCTCGGCCTCTCTGGCCACAGCTCGATCGAGCGCGATGGCCTCGAGCGCCGCGGCCCCGGCCCGCTCGGCCAGCAGTGGCCAGAGGTCGTCTCGTGTGACAAGCGTGCCGTCGACGAGCGCAGCCCTTGATGGGGCAGCCCCGCCGGTAGGCCTCAGACCGGGACTAGAAGATCCTTGCTCGCCGGCACAGCCACATCCGAACAAAACGCACACAACCAGCAGGATGTGGCCGGTTGGACGGCGATGCGACGACAAAAGAGAGTCCAAATAGGACAAAAAGGGTTGCGGCATTCCCAATTGATCGGGTACACTGCCAAGACGTCAAGGGCCAACCCGGAATATCTGACGGCCACGATCAGCCGTTCGACGGGTTGTAGGGGGTTCTTGAGCCAGGGCGTTACAGCCCACATCGTGCCCTTCGGATCGTGGGGGCAATTCCAGGAAGGATGGACGACATGCTGCCGACCTCAAGGCTTCGCAAGCTGGGGGATCGCCCCGGATTCACACTCATCGAGTTGCTGGTGGTCATCGCCATCATCGCTCTGCTGATCAGCGTCCTGCTGCCCGCCCTCGGCGAGGCCCGCAAGTCGGCCCGCCTGGCCATCTGCATGGGCAACCTGAAGCAGTTCGGCTTCGCCACCGGCACCTATGCCGCCGACTACCAGGACCGCCAGTGGGGCTTTACCTGGAACGACCAGGGTGACTCAACCCAATCTGAGTACCCCGATCTGCGAGGCGGGGGAACCCCCATGCAACAGGCCGCCGACCAGGCGATCGACATCCTCCGCCGCCGTGCGACGCGTCCCGACATGCCGCGCGTGACGAGCTGGATCCCATACGTCTATTACAGCCACCTCGTGGTCAACGACTATCTGGCCCAGAAACTTCCCGAGAAGATGGTCGTGTCCCCCGCCGATCGTGACCGCATCAACTGGCAACAGGATCCTGAGGACCTCTTCGACAACAACTACTGGTTCCCTCGCCAGCCCACGGCCGATGCGAGAGCCAAGCGTTGGCCGTACAGTTCCAGCTACCAACTCGTGCCCGCCGGATACGACCGTTCGCCTAACGCAGTCGATCGCGTTCGACAGGGTTCGGGAGCCACTGGCCTCCACTATCAATATGGCAGCACCGGCAACACGAAGCTGGGTGACGTTCGACTGACCGATGTGGACAACCCGGCACAGAAAGCCCAGATGCACGACGCAGAAGGCCGTCACTTTGGTAAAGAGTCGATTTGGTTTGGGTACGACACATGCCGCCAGCCCGTGCTGGCCTGGGACGGCTCGTGTATCGTCCGCCTGAGCCAAGACTACAACCTCGGTTGGGTTCCAACCCAGCCCACAACTGCAAACTACACCCGCGTGAGCTACCAGCCACGTGCATGGGAGGCGCCGACCTTCACTGGGGTATCCTCTGACATCACTCCCGGCAAGATCCGCTGGACTCGCGGCGGCGTCAAGGGCGTTGACTTCGGTGGCACAGAGATCGACACCGGCCAGTATTAATCCAACCGTATAACACATGATTCTTTTGCAACCCCGTTCAGTTGAGCGGGGTTTGCATTTTGCTAGGAATCTACATCGAAAATGCGTACATATATACCCTTGTTTGACATAAATTGGCTTAAAAGTCCGGTAACAACGTAAAATTCACTGGAATTGCGCTCTGTTTTCGTGTAAGCTGAACCGCAACGTGATGTCAGGAGCCTGCTCGCCCGGATCTTGCGGGGGGTATTCCGCAGGCCGACGACAGTCCCAAGGACCAACAGGGGAACGACATGAAGACTCACAACACCGTCGCCACGGCCGGCACCCGCCGGCTGCTCCGTGGCTTCACCCTCATCGAGTTGCTTGTGGTGATCGCGATCATCGCGTTGCTGATCAGCGTGCTGCTGCCCGCGTTGGGCGAGGCCCGCAAGACGGCGCGCCTGGCCATCGACCTGGGCAACCTTAAGCAGTTTGGCTTCGCGATGGGCACCTACTCGGCCGACTATCAGGACCGTATCTACGCGTTCACTTGGAACGACCTGGCCGACGGCCGCCAGTCGGAGTACCCGGATCTTCGCGCGGGTGGCAGCCCGATCGACAAGGCGGCCGATCAGGCCGTCGACATCCTCCGCCGCCGCACTGGCCGCGAGGACATCCCGAAGATCAGCCCGGGGTGGATCCCCAACGTGCTGTACACCCACCTGGTGGTGAACGACTACCTGGCCCAGAAGCTGCCCGAGAAGATGGTGGTTTCTCCGATGGATCGCTACCGCCTCAACTGGCAGCAGGATCCCGAGAACCTGTTCGATACCAACTACTGGTTCCCATTCCAGGAGGCTGCTTCGGGCGCGAACAAGCGCTGGCCGTACAGCTCGAGCTATCAGGTTGTTCCTGCTTCGTACGACGCATCGAGCATCCCTCAGTATCGAATCTCACAGGCCACGCAGCGTTCATACTTTGTGCCCGGGGACGCTAAGATTGGAGAGTTGCGCATCACCGCGGTCGATGCGCCTGCCCAGAAGGTGTTCATGCACGACAACTTCGATCGCTACTCGAAGGATGAGCTCTACTTCGGCTTCCTGGACGCGAAGGTCACGATCCTGATGTACGACCTGTCGGCCAACGTTCGCGTGACCGATGACTCGAACCCCGGCTGGGTTCCAACTGCACCGACGTCCAGCACGCCGACCCGCTACACCTACCTCGGCGGTTCGGCATGGGAATCGCAGAACCGCAAGGACCAGCCCGTGGACGGCCACTACCGCTGGACTCGCGGCGGCCTGAAGGGCATCGACTTCGGCGGCACCGAGATCGACACCGGCCAGCTCTGATCGCCAAACCTCTGGCCTCAGTCCAAGCACGATTTCATGTTGCCCGCACGGTTTCGTGCGGGTTTTCTTGTATCTAGCGAGTTGTTTTTGGTAACTGTTCGCAAGTTCTATTCCCAATCCTAAAAAAGTCTGGATCGAAGTACGGTTTTTGTGTATTCTGTGTGAAGATGGTCCTGTGACGCCCCACCTGCCATTCGGCGCTCGTTTTTTGGGGTATGCGTCTCTCACTGGGGCTTGGGACCAGAAAGGGGACTTCGATGAAGATTCGACCAATTGCTGCGAAAGTCGGCACCGGCCGGGGACTGCGTGGGTTCACGCTGATTGAGTTGCTGGTGGTGATTGCCATCATCGCCCTGCTCATCAGCGTGTTGCTACCGGCGCTCGGTGAAGCTCGCAAGACGGCCCGCTTGGCCATCGACCTGGGCAACCTCAAGCAGTTCGGCTTCGCGATGGGCACCTACTCGGCCGACTACCAGGACCGCATCTTCGCCTTCACCTGGAACAACGGCGATGGCGGCGAGTCGCAGTACCCCGACCTGCGCGTTCCGGGCACTGGCGTGCAGAAGTCCGCCGATCAGGCCGTCGACATCCTCCGCCGCCGCACGGGCCGCGGCACGGACATTCCTCGGATCACGGGGTGGATCCCCAACGTGCTGTACACGCACTTGGTTGTCAACGACTACCTGGCGCAGAAGCTGCCCGAGAAGATGGTGGTTTCGCCCATGGATCGCCACCGCCTCAACTGGCAGCAGGATCCAGCGGATCTGTTCGACACCAATTACTGGTTCCCGTTCCAGGAGCCGGCCTCGGGATCGAACAAGCGCTGGCCATACAGCTCGAGCTACCAGGTCGTTCCCGCGTCGTATGACGCGGCGGTCTATTACACCGATCGCATCGGCCAAGCCGGATCGCACCGGTACTACTCGGTGCCTGGGACCGCGAAGATCGGCGAGTTGCGCATCACCGCGGTAGATGCGCCCGCCCAGAAGGTGTTCATGCACGATGCGTTCGATCGCTACGCCAAGAAGAACCTCTTCCACGCGTTCCCCGACGCCAAGGCCACCATCCTGATGTACGATCTTTCCGCCAGCCAGCGCGTGACGGACGACTCGAACATCGGTTGGAACCCACGTGTGCCCGACCGGTCCACCGGCGCCTCGATGTACGAGTTCTCCGCCGGCTCGGCCTGGGAGCCCCAGGAGCGCGCCGGCACCACCGTCCAGGGCTACTACCGCTGGACTCGCGGCGGCCTGAAGGGCGTCGACTTTGGCGGTACCGAGATCGATACCGGTCAGTTGTAAACCTGGCACCGCTCGAAAACCCGAACGGAATTGTCCGGCCGGTGTGGGAACACATCGGCCGGCGTTTTCGTTCATACAGGTGGCGATCCGGGTATTCTTTGCGAACCCCGCCTACCAGAATATTGCCGGCATGGATCCGGTGGGTTCTGGATTGCGAACAGGAATCGCCCAAAGCGAACGGCCACAGTGGCCGAAGAGCGCCGGGAATTTGTTCGAGCATCCCGCGTATTGCTATGGCCCGAGCACAGGCTCGGAGCGGTATCCAAGGAGCCCAACAGGGCGGCAATGGAGGACAATATGGACCTGTCACTTCGACGTGTGACCAGTTGGCGGGCTTCGAACGCCGGCCGGCCGGGCTTTACTTTGATCGAACTTCTCGTGGTGATCGCGATCATCGCGCTCTTGATCAGTGTGCTGCTACCCGCCTTGGGCGAGGCCCGCAAGACGGCCAGGCTTGCCATCGATCTGGCCAACCAGAAGCAATTCGGTTTCGCGATGGGCACCTACTCGGCCGACTACCAAGACCGCATCTACTCGTTTACTTGGAACAACGAGGCCGACATGCGCCGGGGCAAGCAATCTGACGTGGATGGCTTGGTGGCGGGTACTCCCACCCAGGCCGCCGCGGCTCAAGCGACGGACATCATCCGCTACCGTGCGAATCGGCCAGACTTCAACCAACCGGGCAACTGGATTCCGAACGTGCTCTACACCCACCTGGTTGTGAACGACTATCTTGCCCAGAAGCTGCCCGAGAAGATGGTGGTTTCGCCGATGGACCGCCACCGTCTGAATTGGCAGCAGGATCCCGAGAACCTTTTCGACACCAACTACTGGTTCCCTTACCAGGAGGCGGCCACGAACGAGAACATCCGTTGGCCGTATAGCTCGAGCTACCAGGTCGTGCCAGCGTCGTACGACGCAGCGACCCTTGATAGCCAGCGTATGTATCAGGATCCATCGAGCCACCGCCGCTTCATGCTGCCGGGCGGACCGATCGGTGGGCTGCGTATCACGGCCGTCGATGCCCCGGCCCAGAAGGTCTTCATGCACGACAGCCACGATCGCTACAGCAAGGAGGAGTTGTTCTTCGCCTTCCCCGACGCAAAGATCCCGATGTTGATGTTCGACCTCTCGGCCGGCGTGCGCCTGACCGCAGACTCGAACCCCGGCTGGGATCCGCGCACCCCGAGGACCGATCGTGCGATGCGATTCGTGTATGATCCCAGTGCTTCAAAGTGGGAGTCCCAGTCGCGAGCCGTGACCCCGGTGGACGGTTACTACCGCTGGACTCGCGGCGGCCTGAAGGGCGTCGACTTCGGAGGCACCGAGATCGATACTGGCCAGTACTAGCGCTACGCACCCGATCGATATTCACCTCGGCCCGGCTTCTCGCCGGGCCGTTTTCGTCAGCGGTGCGCTATCATTGCCGAGATGCTCTGGGCCGGGTGGAAAGGCTCTGCATCCAGGAGGTTTGCCCGGTGCGAGTGCTGATTGCCGACAAGTTCGAGGATTCCGGTGTCGAGGCCCTGAAGGCCGCCGGGTGCGAGGTTGTGGTCGAGCCGGGGCTCGGCCCCGACACGCTGCCCGAGGCCCTGGCCAAGCACGAGCCGGAGGTTCTGATCGTGCGGTCGACGAAGGTGCCCGCCGGGGTCGTCGAGGGTCAGAATTCGCTCAAAGGCATCATCCGGGCCGGTGCCGGGCACGACAACGTCGACTCGGCGGCCGCTAGCGGCAAGGGCGTGGCGGTGTGCAACTGCCCGGGCATGAACGCCGTGGCGGTGGCCGAGTTGGCCATGGGGCACATCATCAACTGCGACCGCCGCCTGCCGGCCCAGGATGCCGAGCTACGCACCGGGCACTGGAACAAGAAGGAGTACGCCAAGGCCCGCGGGCTCAAGGGCCTCTCGCTGCTGCTGGTGGGCATGGGCGCCATCGGGCGCGAGGTGGCCATTCGTGCCAATGCCTTCGGCATGGACGTGGTAGGCTGGTCTCGCAGCCTGACGCCGCAGAGCGCCGACCAGTACGGCGTGCGGTTCGGTGGCAGCAGCCAGGACGACCTGAAGAAGTTGCTGGGCGATGCCGACGTGGTGAGCATCCATGTGGCGGCTACTCCCGAGACCAAGGGCATGTGCGACGCGGCGTTCTTCGGCGCCATGAAGGACGGGGCGTACTTCGTCAACACCGCTCGCGGCACGCTGGTAGACGAGAAGGCCCTGCTTGACGCCATCAAGGCCAAGGGGCTGCGAGCGGGCACGGACGTTTACCAGAACCAGCCCGGCACGCCCGACGAGGCGTTCCAGACCCCTCTGGCGACCGCGGGCGTGTGCTGCTCGCACCATTGCGGCGCATCGACCGATCAGGCCCAGCAGGCCGTGGCCGAGGAGACGGTTCGCATCGTGACCGAGTACCAGAAGACCGGCCGGTTCATCAACATGGTGAACGAGCTCCAGCCCGCCTGACGCCCACCCCGCACGCCAGTATTCAAGACGGATCGAACACGTCGGCTCGAACCAGGAGACCCAGGATGACCGCATCGGCTACCCAAGGCACGCTGACCAGCGCCGAGAACACTCGGGGCAAGCACAACTTCTCGGCCGGCCCGGCCGTGCTACCCGAGGCGGTGATCCGTCGGGTGCAGCAGGACATCTGGGACATCGATGGCAGCGGCATCGGCATCATGGAGCACAGCCACCGAGGGCCGGTGGTCGACGGCGTGTGGGAGCGCACCGAGGCGGCCTGCCGCAAGCTGGCGAATATCTCGGATGACTACGCCATCATGTACCTCCAGGGCGGCGCGTCGACGCAGTTCTCGATGATCCCCGCCAATCTGCTGCCCGAGGGCGGTACGGCCGACTACATCAACACCGGCGCCTGGTCGCAGAAGGCCATCAAGGAGGCCAAGCTGTACGGCACGCCCCACTTGGCGGCCAGCAGCGAAGACAGCAACTTCGACCACATCCCCACCGACCTCAAGTGTTCCGACAAGCCCGCGTACCTGCACTTCACCAGCAATAACACGATCTTCGGCACCGAGTTCAGCGACGAACCGGCGTGCCCCGAGGGCACGTTCCTGGTGTGTGACGCATCGAGCGACATCTTCAGCAAGCCCATCGACGTGAGCAAGTACGGCGTGATCTACGCCGGCGCCCAGAAGAACCTGGGCCCCAGCGGCGTGACACTGGTCATCATGCGCAAGGACATCGCCGAACGGTGCGAGCGGACGCTGCCCAGCATGGGCATGTACAAGACCCACGCCGAGAACGACAGCCGCTACAACACGCCGCCGGTGTTCGGCGTGTACGTCATGGGCGTGGTGTTCGAGTGGATCCTGGAGAACGGGGGGCTGAAGGGCATGGCCATCCGCAACGCGGCCAAAGCCCAGGCGATCTACGACGTGCTCGACGCGGGCTTCTACAAGCCCCACGCCAAGACCGGCAGCCGCTCGATGATGAACATCACGTTCAACTGCCCCAGCGACGACCTGAACAAGGTGTTCCTGAAGGAAGCCCAGGCCAACAGCTTCGACGGGCTCAAGGGGCACCGCTCGGTGGGCGGCATCCGCGCGAGCGTCTACAACGCCTTCCCGGCCGCGGGCTGCCAGGCGCTGGCCCAGTTCATGCGCGACTTCGCGCAGAAGAACGGCTGAGCCCGGTTTCTTCGAGGCGGGCAAGCGAAGCCTCGATCACCTCATCCGCCGCGATCGCGCGCATCATGCTCGCGTTCGCGGCGTGCTTGTGCGCGCTGGCGTGGGTGGGCCTCTCGTGCTGGAGCACGTCGGGATCGCGCTTGTAAGGCCCGACCAGCCCAGTCAGCGTGGGGCCGAAGAGGGCCACCAGCGGACGATCGAACCCGACGGCCATGTGCAGCACGGCCGAGTCGTTGGCGACAACCAGAACCGATCGCTGGACGACCGCCATGAGTTCGCCGATCGAGGTCTGCCCGACCAGGTCGATGACGCGGGGGTTGTGGTAGCTCAGCGCGCGGGTACGCTCGCACTGGGGCTGCTCGCCCCGGCCGCCGACGATCGCCAGAGTGGCGTCCGTCTGGTCGAGCAAGGCCAGGGCGAGTTGCGCGAAGCGGTCGTCGGGCCACTGTTTGGCCGGCCAGCGGCTGGTGGGCGCAAGGACGACAACGGGCGCCCCCCCGGCCGACGAGAGTGATCGCTCGGCTGTGGCACGCGATTCTGCGGTGGTGTACAGCCGCATGTCGGGCGCGGCGATCGGCTCAGCGGTGCCGAACGTGTCCACGGCGGCCTGGGCGAGCGCGAGCATGCGGTCGACGGCGTGCATGTCCTGCGTCGCGGGCACACGCCGGGTGTAGGCCAGGTGGGAAAGCTCGCGGGCGTCCTCAGCACCAATACGGACCGGGGAGCCGGTGGCCAGGGTCATCACGCCGCTGCGCATCAGGCCCTGGCAGTCGATGACCAGGTCGTAGCGGCGGCGTCGGAGACCGTTGCCCCACTTCAGGGCGGCCAGCAGCCTGTCGGGGCGGGCCAGGGGGCTGAGTTCCCGGCGCGGGAAGGGCACGACCTCGCTCAGGGCCGGGTGGGCGGCGATAGCGCCCACGAAGGCGTCCTGCACCAGCCAGTCGATGGTCGCGTGCGGCCAGCGGGCCCGCAGGGCGGCCAGCACCGGCACGCTGCGACAGACATCGCCCAGCGCGCTGGGGCGGATGATCAGGATGCGCTCGGGCTCGCTGGCGTGGGGCTCCACGGGGCAGTGTATCGGCCAAGTGCGGGTGAGCCCCCCTGCGAGAGGGCCACCGCGGGGCTCTATGCTGGGGGTATGAAGCGATTGGCACTGCTGGCGTTGCTCGGGATCCTCACGCTGCTGGCGAGTACGGTGTTCGGGCAGGACACCCCGGCGACAGAGCCAGCGACCGCACCACCGGATCAAGCCGCCTCCTCACCCCCACCGCTGGCTGGGCTCGTGGTCTATGGCGAGCACGAGCTGCAAACGCTCGAACGGATGCTGCGCGAGGCCCAGCCCGAAGCGCTATCGGCGGTGCACGAGACGATCTGCCGCAAGATCGGCTGGGACCCGGGCGCAGGCGACGAACGGCGAGAGCATCGCGGCCGTGGTGCGCGTGATGCTCGAGGCGATGTCCGCACCGGGCACGACGATCGCGCTGCTGGACATCGAGGATGGCGCCCCGGTGGTCGCCGTCGCCACGCCGGGTGCTCTTGGCGAGAACGACGGCCGCGAGGGCAACGTGCGCTGGTGGGCGGGCTATGGGCTGACGTACTTCCTCTACCAGCGCGGCGACGCGGACGCCGACCACACGATGGCCAGCGATGCGAACAAGCAACTTCGCACGGCCTTCGCCGACCATCGCAACGACGCCGACAACGGCTTCGAGTTCCTGCTCGACCTCGAGAACCTCCGGCGCGCGTGGCCGCAGTCGCTGGCCGATGGCCCGGCGCGCCGTATCGTC